>JASJKW010000377.1:0-6734 GCA_037621305.1 Pseudomonas sp. | reverse complement strand
ATGGGTAGCCGAACCTATGTGCGGCACACACACCAGATTGCTCAATCCAAACAGCGGCGAGTCGGATAACGGCTCCTGCTCGTACACATCCAGCCCAGCGGCCCGAATTTGCCCGGTACTCAAGGCCTCGACCAGCGCCGCCTCATCAATGATCGGGCCACGCGCCACGTTCACCAGAATGGCACTGGACTTCATCAGACCCAGCTCACGCTGCCCGATCAGTCGGTGAGTGTGCTCGTTGAGTGGCACCACAACACAGACGAAATCAGACTCGGTCAACAAGGTATCCAGGTCCCGAAAAGCAGCATCCAGCTCCTGTTCCAGTGCCGGCTTGGGACTGTTGCTGGTGTACAGCACCCGCATGCCGAAACCGAAACGTCCACGCCGTGCTATCGCAGCGCCGATATTACCCAGCCCGATGATCCCCAGCGTCTTGCCATGCATGTCGCAGCCGAAATGCTCCGCCCCCAGCGCCCCACGCCAG
Organism: Pseudomonas sp.; assembly: GCA_037621305.1. GTDB lineage: Bacteria > Pseudomonadota > Gammaproteobacteria > Pseudomonadales > Pseudomonadaceae > Halopseudomonas. The sequence goes on along the minus strand of JASJKW010000377.1, from coordinate 6,250 downwards.
TTACCAGCGCGCAGCCAGCCATCCAGTTCAACAATTCGTCGCGCTGCGCTGAGCATCAAGGTCACCGCCAGGTCGGCGGTGGTCTCGGTCAGCACATCGGGGGTATTGGTCAGCAGCACGCCGCACTCATTCAGGTAATCGAGATCGTAGTTGTCATAGCCCACCGAGATACTCGACACCACTTCCAGCCCCACCGCTGCAGCCAGTTGCGTGCGTCCAAGCTGCCAGCCGGCACCGATCAACCCGTGCACAGGCCCGGCCGCCAGCGCCTCAGGCAGATCGGCAGAGGAAGCAAGTTGCACGACATTGAAACGGGTTGCCAGTCGGTCGACCAGATCAGGAGCAAGACGGTTGAACACTACTACGTTCTTTTTCATTGGCAGGCGCCCACATTGAACAGGGAACCCTGAGTATAACCGCTCCCCCTTTCTAGCGGGCTTGGCCTATCCTAGGGTCTGTTACGCTACCAGACATCGGCACAGGAGCATTTTTGATGATCAAGACCCGCGGATATGCCGCGCTGAACGGCGACCAACCCTTGCAACCCTTTGATTTCGAGCGCCGAGCGCCCGCCCCCCAGGACGTGCAGATCGACATCCTGTACTGCGGCGTCTGCCACTCCGACCTGCATACCGCCCGCAACGAGTGGGGCAATACCCTGTTCCCATCGGTACCCGGCCATGAAATCATCGGTCGGGTAGCGGCGATCGGCAGTGCAGTGGACAAATTCCAGGTCGGTGATCTGGTCGGCGTTGGCTGCATGATCGACAGCTGCCAGCATTGCCCGTCCTGCGGCGAAGGGCTGGAACAGTTCTGCGACAATGGTTTTACCGGTACCTATAACGGCTCGGCCTTCGGTGGGCAGGAAAATACCTACGGTGGTTATGCCAACAACATCGTTGTGCGCCAGGAATTTGTACTGAAAATCTCCCATACGGACAACCTCGCCGCCGTTGCACCCCTGCTGTGTGCAGGCATCACCACCTATTCCCCGCTACGCCATTGGAGTGTCGGGCCGGGACAGAAAGTCGGTGTGGTCGGCCTGGGTGGCCTCGGCCATATGGGCGTGAAGATTGCCCGGGCCATGGGCGCACAAGTGGTGCTGATCACCACCTCGCCAGCCAAGAGCGCGGACGCCCGGCGACTCGGTGCCGAAGAAGTCATCATCTCAACCGACCCGGAGCAGATGGCGGCAGCGCGCAACAGCCTGGATTTTATCCTCAACACCGTTGCGGCCCCGCATGACCTGGATGCCCTGCTGGCTCTGCTCAAACGCGACGGCACCATGACCCTGGTCGGCGCCCCCGCAGAACCCCACCCCGCGCCGGATGTGTTCAGCCTCATCTTCAAACGACGCAAGCTGGCCGGCTCGCTGATTGGCGGGATTCAGGAAACCCAGGAAATGCTGGATTTCTGTGCCGAACACAACATCGTCTCGGATATCGAGCTGATTCCCATGGAAGGCATCAATGACGCTTATGAACGTATGCTCAAGGGCGATGTGCGCTATCGATTCGTGATCGACATGGCCAGTCTGGCAAACAACTGAAGCACAGCCCTGCGCGTCACCGGATGGCTGACGCGCAGGGGGATTCAGACTTCGCCGCGGATGTACTGCTCCAGTTGCTGGATCAGCTCTTTCTGCTCGGAAATGGTTTCCTTGACCAGGTCACCAATGGACACCAGCCCCACCAGTTGATCATCTTCAACTACCGGCAGATGGCGCAAGTGGCGATCGGTAATCAGCGACAGGCACTCGGAAACGCTCTGTTTCGGTGTCACCGTCGTCACCGGGCTGCTCATGAGTTCCCTCACCATGGTGCCTACCGACGCGCGACCCTTGAGCACGCACTTGCGCGTATAATCACGCTCGCTGAGCACGCCCACCACCTTGCCGTTCTCGGTAACCGGCAGCGCGCCGATATTGTGCTCTGCCATCAGCTGCAAAGCGCTGAGCACAGTATCGCCCGCCTCTATGGTGTGTACCTGCTGAATCGCCTTGGTCTGGATAACCTGTGCCACGGTTCTCATGCCGTTCTCCTGTTTTTATCCGTTGGACCAGTAGTCCTCCAGGCAAGAATCAACCAAATTGCTGAACAAGGCAAAAAAAGAAACCCCCATGGCTTCGATTGAGCTTTGCCATGGGGTATGGGAAATTCCGCTTTCTACTCCCCCTCTACCACGCCACGCGGTGCTGACATTCCAGTGGACCGAACATGTCATCACTCTGGTAGGTAACGTATTCAAGCCGTTCCACCGGCATTGACAGCTCACCCGGCGCCGGCAGTCGTTGCAGACGCTGGCGCAGCTCCTCGGCACTGATCGCACGTCGATACAAGCCCAGGGTAATGTGCGGCACGTAAACGGCCTGGCGAATCTCGGTGCAACTGGCGGCCAGCACCTCGCGCCAGCGTGGCAGATGTCCCTGAGGGTCTCCCACGGTCAGAAAGGCCGCACTGGAAAAACTGTCCGGTGCCCCGACCCGCAGGGCACATGGCGGCAAACTCAGTCTGTCGAGATCGGTCAGCTGGCGCTGCAGTTGGCTGAGCGTGAAGTCGTCATCGTGCACGATGTTCTGCTCTTCGAAACCACAGACAAACAGGGTGATGTGTGGCTGGCGGCGGGTGGGGTGCAGCAGATCCGCCAACGACGCCGTGACCTGATCGATGTAGGCCTGCACCTCCGGACAACTGATGGGAATCATCCAGATAGCGTAACGGCTGCGGCCGCGATGCCACTCGGGATAGTCGCGCAACAGGGTGACGGTGGTCTCGGAAAAAGACGCATTGGTGTCGGATAGCAGCATGATCAGCAGGCGGTCAGGTGATGACTGAAGAGCAGGCAAGTATGCCCTGCCCGTCGGGCGCGATCCAGCCGCTGACGGCACCGCGCCAGCATGGCCCTTGTGTTTCCCGAGGCACCGACATACCATTCGCCGCGTTATTCATGCAGGTGTGCCTGAAATCAGGCATGAAACGGAAAGCCGGTGCGTTCCCGACTCAGTCGAGCGAACAATCCCGGCACTGCCCCCGCAACGGTAATCGACCCCGATCACGGATCGGCGTTCGCTCAATAACCACTGTGCCACAGGCATGGGAAGGTGAGTGAATGGGCGTCGAGAGTCCGGAGGCCGGCCCACATGACATATCGACTGGTGTTGCGGAGGGCATCACCGTCAAGTGCCGTGCCGGTTTTTCTGTTTCTCCACCTCCGTCCGCACTTGCTTACCTGCCCTCCTCGAAAGTCACTCCGACCTTTTGAGGATTCACATGAAATTGTCTTGTATTGCCCTGGCTGTTGCGCTTACCCCGAGTCTGGCGCTGGCTGCCCAGCCTGCTTCCCATGAAGAAGCGCTGAAACTATCCGACACCCTGATCACCGCCAACCGTGATGTTGAGCAGCGCAGCGATAGCAACGCGGCCAGCACGGTATTTACCCGAGCTGATATCGAGCGCCTGCGTCCCTTCAGCGTGCCCGCACTGTTGACACAGGTGCCGGGTGTACAGGTTGCCAATTATGGTGGTCGTGGAGGAAACATTGGACTGTTTGTGCGGGGGACCAGCACCGCCCAGACTTTGGTGCTGATTGATGGCGTGCGTGTCGGTTCGGCCACCGCTGGCGGCGCATCCTTGCAGTTCCTCAGCGTCGACCAGATCGAGCGTGTCGAAGTCCTACGCGGTTCACGCTCAGCCATTCATGGTGCCGATGCCATGGGCGGGGTAATCCAAATTTTCACCCGTCGCGGTGAAGGTGATGGTCTGCGTCCTTATTTGCGCATCGCCGCTGGCAGCGATAGTACCTGGGAGCGTAGCCTTGGTCTTTCCGGCGGCAATGAACGCACCCGTTTCAACCTGTCCGCCAGTCTGGAAGAAACCGCCGGTATCGACCGAACTCACACCTCTTATAACAGCGACGCGGATGATGATGCTTATCGCAATCGCTCTCTGGCACTAAGCTTGAGCCACACTTTCACTGATAATTTAGAAGCAGGCCTAACCTTGCTAGACCAGCGCGGCAAGACCGAGTACGACAATCCGGACGGCCGCTATGAAGATACTCCGCCATGGGGAGGACCATTTCCTGCCACGCCTTACGATGACTATAGCGTCACTGCTGTCAGCGCCTATCTGGATGGACGGATCAACGATATCTGGCGTAGCCGTCTTGAACTGGGCCACAGCGAAGACAAGCAGGAAAACCACGACAAGCTTTTCCCCGGGGTGTCAGCTTTCAACACCTACCGCGACTCCTTGAGCTGGCTCAACACTCTAGCGCTGGGCAACGGCCATAGCCTGCGCCTTGGTGCTGACTATCTGGACGACAAGGTCCGCAGCACTACCGACTTCGTTGAGGACAGTCGTGACAACAAGGCCGTTTTTATCCAGCACGGATTCCAGGGCACGCGTTTCGGCACCGAGCTGGGCATGCGTTACGATGACAATGAACAGTTTGGCAGCGAAAATACTTTTAACGGCGCTCTAAGCTACAAGCTCGACCCGACCAACCTGTTCATCCTGTCGTATGCCGAGGGTTTCCGTACTCCGACCTTCAACGACCTATATTGGCCAATCTGGGGTAATCCGGACCTTAAACCGGAGAAATCCCGCAGCTACGAATTGCAGTGGCGCAGCCAACTGGCCGCAGGCACTCTATTGGAGACCTCGCTCTATCGAACCGATTTCCGTGATCTCATTGCCGCCAGCACCAATATCAACCGTGCACGAGTCAATGGTTTCGAGGCGAACCTGAAACAGCAGCTGTTCGGATGGCATGGCGATTTAGGCATTAGCATCATCGATCCTCGCAGTCGCGAAGATGGTCGTACGCTGCCCAACCGTGCCAAGCGCACCCTGACTCTGAACCTTGATCGCCAGTTCGGCGAAATCGGCATCGGTGCCACTTACACTGCGGTGAGCAGTAGCCGTCATTACCACTTCAGCGGTAATACTTCTGAGCTGCCCGGCTACGGAGTTCTAGATCTACGCGCTAACTGGCAGTCCAGCAGTGAACTGGCTTTTGATATAAAGTTAGCCAACGTGCTGGACAAGGGCTACAGCCGTTTGGCATATGAATACCTTGGACAAGACTACGGCTACCGTGAAACACCCTTCACCGCTATGCTCGGTGTGACCTGGACTCCGAACCTCTGAATGGAATGACCACTCCCCCCCGTCAGTCGCTCCAAGACAATGCCCACCTCGCCCCGGTAAATGCCGCGGGGAGATGGGTGCGCGGGGTTCTGGTACGCCTTACAGCAGTGCTGTTGCTGAGCAGCCTGCCAACAGTGGCGCTGGCAGCCGAGCCGCCGCAGCGCATACTCTCCCTCGACCTATGCATGGACTGGGCGCTGGCCCACCATGCCGATCCGGCTCGCGTGACCGCCCTATCCCCCATGCACCTGCGCTACCCGATCGAGTGGATCAGCAAACAGTGGCCCAGCCACGACGGCTCGCTGGAGCAGATAGTGCAGCTGCAACCCGACCTGATATTGGCCGGTCAGTACAGCGCGTTGTTGCTGCGCGAACGCCTGCGCACGCTGGGCTACCCTGTACAGGTACTACCGCTGCCCACCACCCTGGCACAAGTGGAGTCCTACGAGCGACGCCTGCTTGAGCTGATGGGGCGCGACCCGGGGCTGGCCCAGCCGGCCCCCGCACCCCGCACACCACAACCCGGCGCCAAACGCCTGCTGCTGCTCGGCTCCAATGGCATAGGCACTGGCCGTGATACCTTCGAGCACCAGGTCATCGAGCAGGCCGGCTGGCGTAACTACCTGACCGACTCGGGACATGTGCAGCTTGATCTGGAACGTATCGCCAGCGATCCGCCCGATGCCATCCTGTTTGCCGCGCCCGAGCATCAGGCGCTGGCCAACCGCTTTGCCGAGCATCCGGTACTACGTCGCAGTATTCCCGCTGACGGCTGGCTGAGCACCGACTACTGGCGCTGGCAATGTCCCGGCCCCTGGACTTGGGATCTGATAAGGCAACTCAACCAATGGCTAGACTGATCACCCCTGCCCTGCTGGCCCTGCTACTGGCAACCACGCTGGCCTCGCTGGCGGTGGGTTCGACCTCGGTGGCAGTGATCTCCGGCCTGGTCGACTTCCTCACCGGCCAAAGCAATCTCGACGCCATTGTCATCGGCGAAATCCGTCTGCCACGCACCCTGATCGCCCTGGCCGTGGGCGCAGCGCTGGGCCTGAGTGGTGCTGCGCTGCAGGGATTGCTGCGCAATCCACTGGCCGAAC
>JASJKW010000376.1:0-5545 GCA_037621305.1 Pseudomonas sp. | reverse complement strand
ATAGGCCGAGCTGGACTGACCATTAACCAGAATCTGCGCCGGGCCAGTGGCCGGGCCCATTTTCTGCGCGTAGCGCTCGAACAGCGGGATCGGGTGGGCACCCTGGCTGGCCAGGGCCGAGGCCAGCCAGTCGAGGAACAGATCTTCGGTACGCGCAACCACCGCCTCGGGCAGTTGTTCGTAACGCAGGTCGGCGAGAAAGGCTGTCAGCGCCTGAGTGTGTTGGCTCATTTGATCATTCCCCAATCAGAAACTGCGCGGCAGACCGAGGATATGCTCGGACACGTAGGACAGGATCAGGTTGGTGGAGATCGGCGCTACCTGATACAGACGGGTCTCGCGGAACTTGCGCTCGATGTCATATTCGTTGGCAAAGCCGAAACCACCGTGGGTCTGCATGCAGGCGTTGGCTGCTTCCCAGGACGCCTTGGCGGCGAGGTACTTGGCCATGTTGGCTGCCGCGCCCGCGTTGCGACCGGCGTCGTATTCCTCACAGGCGCGCCAGCGCATCAGGTCGGCCGCCTCGATTTCGATATGCGCTTCGGCGATGGGGAACTGCACACCCTGGTTCTGACCGATCGGGCGACCGAAGACCACGCGATCGCGGGCATACTCGGTGGACTTCTGGGTGAACCAGTGGCCGTCACCGATGCACTCGGCGGCGATCAGGGTGCGTTCGGCATTCAGACCATCGAGGATGTAACGGAAGCCCTTGCCCTCTTCACCGATCAGGCAGCTCTCGGGAATTTCCAGGTTGTCGAAGAACAGCTCGTTGGTCTCGTGGTTGACCATGTTGGCGATCGGCTGCACGGTCATGCCGTTGCCGATGGCCTGGCGCAGATCGACCAGGAAGATCGACATGCCATCGGCCTTGCGCTGCACCTCGGCCAGTGGTGTGGTACGCGCCAGCAGGATCATCAGGTCGGAGTGCTGGACGCGCGAGATCCACACCTTCTGCCCGTTGATCACATACTTGTCGCCCTTCTTCACCGCGGTGGTCTTGATCTTGGTGGTGTCGGTGCCGGTGGTCGGCTCGGTGACACCCATCGACTGCAGGCGCAGCTCGCCGCTGGCCAGCTTCGGCAGGTAAAAGCTCTTCTGCTCCTCACTGCCGTTACGCAGCAGGGTGAACATGTTGTACATCTGGCCGTGCACGGTGCCGGAGTTGCCACCGCAGCGATTCACCTCTTCCAGAATGATCGACGCCTCGGCCAGCCCCAGACCGGATCCGCCGTACTGCTCGGGAATCATCGCCGACAGCCAGCCAGCCTGAGTCAGCGCTGTGACAAACGCTTCCGGGAAGCCCTTGGCCTCATCGATCTTGCGCCAGTATTCGCCGTCAAACTCGGCACACAGGGCGCGAACCCCTTCACGGATGGCGTTGTATTCTTCGTTCAGGTACGGGTTCATTGTTATGTCCTCTGGTTCATGCTCAACCCCGGCGCGATCGGCTGCCGGGGCATCAATTCGGTTGGGTGGTAAATCAGCTGAATTCGACTTCGGCCTGCTGGGCGATACCGTCGTCATTACCGGTCCACAGCTCGGCCTTGCCCGGCTCGACAATGCGGCCGCCGGCAACAAAAGGATGTGGAGCGATCAACGGACGCACGCCGCGGTAGGCAAAACGCTGCAGCTTCGCGTCAGGGTTGGCCCGACAGAAGGCCCGCAGATTCAAGGTCGCCATTAATGGACCGTGTACTACCAGGCCGGGGTAGCCTTCCGTTTCGGTGACGTAGGGCCAGTCGTAGTGGATACGGTGGCCATTGAAGGTCACCGCCGAGTAGCGGAACAACAGGGTCGGGGTCGGGGTGATGGATTCCTGCCAATCGGCTTGCGGCAGCGCAGCACCGCCGGCCAGCTTCGGCGGCGTTGGTTCGCGATAGACGATATCCTGCTCTTCGCGAACCGCCAGCTGACCGCCCTGCAGATAGTCATGCTGCACGGTGACAAACAGCAGAGAGCCGGTGCGACCGACTTTTTCCTCGACCCGCAGAATGGTGGAAACACGGGAAGCATCAGCGCCAACCTTGAGTGGCGCATGGAACTCAACTCGCCCGCCGGCCCACATGCGGTTGCGGTTATCCGCCGGCGGCAGGAAGCCGCCGCGCGCAGGGTGGCCGTCAGCGCCCAAGCCGGTTTCAGCCACAGCTGGCTGAAAGAAGCACCACTGCCACAGCGGCGGCAACGCCTCACCCGCCTGCGGAGCGGGCTCACCCAGCGTCGCGGCGATGCGCTGCAGCAGATTCAGGCTGAGGTGATCATGGATTTCTTCGCTGCGCCCGACCCAGGCGGATAATGCTTGATCGCTCATCGGTTAGTCCCCGTGGCTGACTTGTATTTTTCAGTATCATTGCCAAGTGGCTACCGATCTGTGAATCTACATTTCAGCAAGGGGGCGTTCGGATTTGATTAACACCGAAACAGAAAACCAGTAAATACGCGGGACACAGCGAGCCATGCATTTCGACTTATCAGACCTTCGTCTATTCATTCATATCGCCGAATCACCCAGCCTGACCCAGGGTGCACGCAAAGCGTTCATCTCACCGGCTGCCGCCAGCGTGCGGATCAAGAGTCTGGAAGCCGAGGCCGGCAACCGGCTGTTGTACCGTGACAGTCGCGGCGTGGAGCTGACCCCGGCTGGCCAGCTGTTCCTGCAGCATGCCCGGCTGATCATGCGCCAGGTCGACTACATGAAAAGCGAGTTCACCGAATACGGCACCGAGGCCGCCGGGCATATTCGCATATTTGCCAACACCACCGCCGCCACCGAGTTCCTGCCGGAGATTCTTAGCGGCTTCCTCGCCGAACGACCGGGCGTGACGGTAGACCTGCAGGAGCGCCTCAGTCGGGACATAGTGCGCGGCGTGCTGGACGGGTCCACCGACATGGGGATCATCGCTGGGCCGGTCAAGGCCGATGGGCTGCAGGCGATTCGCTTCAGTACCGACCGCCTGGTACTGGTCACACCGGCCGGTCACCCGCTAGCCGAGCGCAAAAGCATCAAGCTGGTGGAAACCCTGGACTACCCGCATATCGGTCTGCATGAGGGCACCACCCTGCTGCGTTTTCTGCGGGAACAGGTGGCCCAGAACGGCAACGGTCTGAACATGCGCATCAAGGTCTACAGCTTCGAGGCCATGTGCCGGCTGATCGAGGCCGGCGTGGGTCTGGCGGTGATACCGGACTCCTCAGCCCGCCGCCACCAACGCACCATGAATCTTTCGGTGATTGAGCTGGATGAGCCCTGGCGTGTGCGCGAACGCAGTATTCTGGTTCGGGATCTGGAAGCGCTGCCGAAGGTGATTCGGGCGTTGATTGAGCGGCTGCAGCATTACGGCAGCAGCGAAAGCGGATCCTGACGGAGTTCAATCAACCTGGATTATCCCCGCCATGCCCGCTTCAAAATGGCCTGGAATCAGGCAAGCAAAATCCACTGTACCTGCCTGGTCGAAATGCCAGATCAAGCCGCCACGTTGTCCGGCCTCAAGCGTGATCATATTAGGCTCGTTATGCGGTGCGGCATGAGACATCTGGCGCATCTCCTCTGCGTGCGCCAAAAGCGCATCCAGTGTGCCAATCACCATTTCATGAGGGAGCTGACCTGAGTTTTTTATAAAGAAGCGAATCGTCTCCCCTTGTTTAGCCTCAATCTTGCTGGGGGTAAAACGCATGTTGTCATCCATGTCTATCTCAATGGTGCGAGTGACTTGGTCCGGATCACCAGGTTGTCCAATTTTTGCGGACGAATGCACCATCGAAGACATATCATGGCCTCCGCCAGAGTTTGGTGCCGCGAAGGCGATACTGAACATTGTGCTCAACGCCAATATGGACAGTACTTTTTTCATCATGAACATCCTCTAATCAAGCATAGGGGCAGCTGCAAACAACATCAAAACCGAAAGCTCAGACCAGCCACGAAACGGGTTTCCTGCCTCGACTCACCCGTTTCACGGGCATAGTCGGCAGTTTTTCCAAATTTACCTGCCCATTCCACCCCTATGTAAGGTACAAGCTGGCGGGTAATTTCTTTCTTCAGCCGCAAACCCAGACGGGCATCGGACAAGCCGCTGCCTTGCTCCACTTCTGCGTCATTCTTCCCATAAAAGCTGACTTCGACTGAAGGTTGCAGATACAACGTTTGGGTGAGCAAAATGTCGTATTCACCCTCGAATACAAGCGCAGTTCTTCCGCTTGAGCCGACATAAGCAGTGACATCCAGCTCGAACCAGTAAGGTGCTGTCCCGCCTAAACCAAACGCCAGCCATTCCCTGTTGGGCTTGCCGTGACCGTAATCAAAACGTGCCCCCAACTCGGTGTTCCAGAATGTGCTAACCGCATGGCGCCACATGAGCTCAGTCTCGGACTCCTGCAGCGCCCCACCAGCCACTTCACCATCGGTCTTGACTACACCCCGGTTGTAGGTGGTGCCGTACCAGGCTTCGCCTTCGTAGGCCAACCATTCATCGCCGCGAGCTTTTACATATTCCAGACGATCGAACTGCACAGCGCCGAATGTATGCATGTCAGACATGATCAAGGCATCGGATGGCGGAAGGGCAAACTTGCCTGCATTGCGAACGTACCCATGAGAATACGCATCAGGGTCGCGGGCATCAGCTGGTGCCGTCCCACCTTGCATCTGCATGTCCCCATGATCCATCCCAGGGGTATGCTCCATTGGCTTGCCAGCCTGATGTGATTCGGCGGCATGACCGGCATGACCGGCATGCTCCTGAGCAAAAGCAGGCATCGGCGAGCCACCTGAAACCGCAAGCGCAGCAGCGATCAGCGTCTTCTTCAGAAAAAGGTTCTGGCTTGTTGGTCTCATGCGACCACCACTTCGCGGAACATGCCGGCATCCATGTGCAGCATCAGATGGCAATGCCAGGCCCAGCGACCAAGGGCATCGGCGGTAACCAGGAAACTGATACGTTGTGCCGGTTGCACCGGTATTGTATGACGCCGCGCCAGGAACTGGCCGTCGGGGGTTTCCAGTTCGCTCCACATACCGTGCAGGTGCATGGGGTGGGTCATCATGGTGTCATTGTGCAGAATGACGCGAACGCGTTCCCCATAGCGCAAATGCACCGGCGTCGACTTGCCGTACTCCACCCCGTCAAACGACCAGGTGTAACGTTCCATATTACCGGTCAGGTGCAGTTCGATTTCACGCTCAGCCCCGCGCGGATCCATGGGACCGCCGATGGTGTGCAGCTGGGACAGCGTCAACACGCGACGTCCGTTGTTGCGAAGGCCTACACCCGGGTCATCCAAATTGGTACGCGGCATATCAACCCGCATATCAACACTTGCGCCATATTCCGTTTTCGCATGATTGACCTGGCTGCTGGCACCACCGGCAGCCATGGCGCCGTGGTGCATACCGGCCATGCTGCCATGATCCACGCCCTGCATATTTCCATGGCTCATACCACTCATGTTGCCATGATCCATGGCAGCCATACCGCCGCCCATTGCGCCCATCATGTCGCTCATCGCGTCCAGCCATTCCGGCGGATCAATGGCAGGTACCGCCGCT
>JASJKW010000375.1:0-3077 GCA_037621305.1 Pseudomonas sp. | reverse complement strand
GCTGGAGGCTTACCCCATGAGCCTTCGCTTGCGCGCCGTACTGATAGCCGGAATAGCCCTGGTGGTGCTTTGGACCGCAGCGGCGGCCTGGATGATGCAAGGCATGCGCGCCAATCTGGATCGTACCCTCGATGGCCGTCTGGCCATGTCAGCGCACATGGTCGCGGGTCTGCTCGAAGGGGCGGCACTGGACCCCAACGCCTCTCCGGCGAACTTTGCCGAAGCTGTTCGCATCAGCGGCAAGGAAGGCATCGCCTGCGAGATCCGGGCGCTGCGTGGCGAAGTGCTGGCGCGCACCGGCAGTGTGCCCACGTCGGATTTTGACACTCTGCCCGCTGGTTACAGCACGCGTGTAGTGGAAGGCAGGCAATGGCGGATCTACATCTTGCACGACAACGGCTACCAGATCACCACTGCAGACCGTATCGATGAACGCAACGTGCTGATCAACGACCTGCTGCGGGCGGCAGGAGTGCCCTTTCTGATCGCCTTCTTCGGCGGCCTGGCGGCACTGTGGATCGGCATCGGACGCGGCCTGGCTCCGCTGCACATCTTGCGTGAACAGCTGCGCACCAAGAAAACGGACGACACCACGCCTATCGTCCTCGACCATTCCCCCAGCGAACTGCGCCCGGTTCTGGACGCGATGAACGGACTGCTCGGCCGCCTGGCCCAGGCGCTGTCCAGTCAACGCGCCTTCACCGACGCAGCGGCTCATGAGTTGCGCACGCCGCTGACTGTCATCGACACCCACCTGCAGGTCGTCCGCCTGAGTGAGGGCGAGGAAGCGCAGGTCTCGCTGTCCGGTGCCGAGGAAGGCGTGCGCCGGCTGCGACGCACGCTTGATCAGATGATGACCCTGGCGCGTACCGAGGCGGCTATCAGCGAGGGAGACGAATGCGCTTCGGTGCTGGAGGCAGTAAACGGCGTGCTCAGTCGACTGGATGAAACTCAGCGACGCCGCCTGTCCCTGACCATCGAAGGCATCGATGCCGGGACATCCATGCCCAGATCAATGCTGGAAACTGCTGTGCGCAATCTGGTGGACAACGCCATTCGCTATTCGCCCGATACCACCGCCGTTGAGGTAAAGGCACTGTTCAATCACTCAGATCAGCGCTGCGTGCTTACCGTCACCGACCAAGGGCCCGGACTGAGCCCGGAGCAGGTGTCCCAGATCGGCCGGCGCTTCTGGCGCGGAGACCAGGGCCGACAGCGCCAGGATGGAGCAGGTCTGGGTATCTCCATTGTGCGCGCCATCGCAGAACGCTTCGGCGGCGCGCTCGATCTGAAGCCCCGGGAAGGCGGCGGGCTGATCGCAGAGATTCTGATACCCATTGCCGATACCGGGAACGTTTGACCTTTTTTGCACAGGGCAACATCCCCGGACAACCCGCTGTCGTCAACCGGCGTTTTCCTGCACAGCGCTGGTTGCGACACTCTTGCGTATCGCCACGCCCAGCGCCACCACCGCCAATGCCAGGGGGACGAATGAAACCCACAGAACGGTATTCCAGCCATAGGCCGACAGCAGACCGCCCGAGGCAAACGAGCCGATGGCCATAAGGCCGAAAACGATAAAGTCGTTGAGCGACTGAACGGAGGTCTTTTCTTCAGGGCGATGGCATTCCAGAACCAGTGCGGAGGCGCCGAGAAAGCCGAAATTCCAGCCCAGACCGAGCAGGATCAACGACCACCAGAAATGCATGACATCCATCCCACCCAGCCCCACGGCTGCCGACACGCCAGTCAACACCAGACCTGCCGTCGCTACGCGTGCTGCGCCGAAACGGCTGATCAGGTGACCGGTGAAGAAGCTCGGCGCGTACATGGCGATGACGTGCCATTGCAATCCCAGGTTGGCAGAGGCTTGCGAGTGGCCATGCAGATGCATGGCCAGCGGCGCTGCGGTCATCAGGAAATTCATCAACATATAGGACACCGCGCCGCAGATGACCGCCGCAACAAACCGCGGCTGACGCACGATCACCGCCAGGGGTCGGCCACCGGCGATGTCCTGCGCCGTCGGCATCGGCAAGCGCACTCCCAGCAGGATCACGGCTGACACGGCGGCAACCGCAGCCTGGACCAGGAAGGTGGCAGCGAATACGTAGGCAGGCCACAGGTCCATGGTCCAGGTCACCAGCTGCGGACCCACAATCCCGGCCGCAACCCCGCCCGCCATGACCAGCGATAACGCCCGTGCGCGCCGTTTCGGCTCTACCCCATCGGCAGCAGCAAAACGAAAAGACAGCACTACCGCCGCATAGCTTCCACCAAAGAAGGTCGCCAGACAGAACAACCAGAACCAGCCCATGATGACCGCCGCCATCGCCAGCAGGCCGGCAAGCACCCCTGCTCCGGTTCCTGCCAGAAAGGCCGCGCGACGTCCGTGCCGCCGAGTAAGCGCTCCCACCGGCAGGATACAGGCAGCCATGCCGACCACGAAAATGGAGATGGGCAGGGTCGCCAGCATCGGCGATGGAGCCAGCATATCGCCAACGATGGCGCCGGTAGCGTAAACCACCACCGAGTTGGCACCCGCCAGCGCCTGGGCAACGGACAGACGCCAGATATTGCCGCGCTGAACCTGCTCCGGGAAGATCGCGGAGGTGCTTGCTGCAGAATCGTTGTTGTTTGTCACTTAAATGAATCCTCAGCGTGGCGCGCTCGACAGCCAGATGAATAAGACATAAATAGAAGACAACAAAAAACCGCCCGAAGGCGGTTTTTTGTTTCCAAGGTAAAACGTCCTATCAGGACAGTTTTTCCTTGATACGTGCGGCCTTGCGGGACAGAGCGCGCAGGTTGTCCAGGTTGGCCTTGCGCACGTCACCGCGACGCTTGACAGTAACACTGTCAACGACTGGGGAGTAGGTCTGGAAGGTACGCTCGACGCCAACACCGCTGGAGATTTTGCGAACGGTGAACGCGGAGTTCAGACTTGTGCTTTTCCTATATATTAAATGAATCCTCAGCGTGGCGCGCTCTACAGCAATATTAATAATACATAAATACAACACAAAAAAAAACCGCCCGAAGGCGGTTTTTTGTTTCCAAGGTAAAACGTCCTATCA
>JASJKW010000374.1:0-2934 GCA_037621305.1 Pseudomonas sp. | reverse complement strand
CGTGGATCACCTCTGGGTCGGATATGTCCTTGCGCTGGGCGGTGGTGGACATGATCAGATGGTGTTCGACCAGCCAGCTGACCAGGTGGGTATCCCAGGCGGGCAGTTTGTGGCGCTGGCAGAACAGCGTGGCGTCCATTGCGCCCAGCTCGGAGTGATCCCCACCGCGGCCCTTGGCGATATCGTGATACAGCCCGGCCATATACAGCAGGTCGGGCTTGGGCAGGCGGCAGAAGATCTTCCAGGCCAGCGGATATTTTTCCTGGTAATCGGGGCGGCCCAGTTTGCGCAGGTGCTTGATCAGATTCAGCGTGTGCGCATCCACGGTGTAGATATGGAAGAGGTCGTGTTGCATCTGGCCGACGATGCGCCCGAACTCCGGCAGATAGCGCCCGAGAATGCCGTAGCGGTTCATGCGCCGCAGGTTGCGGTGAACGCCCTCGCGACAGCGCAACAATTCGACGAACAGGCTGGTATTGCGGATATCGCTGCGGAAGTCGTCATCGATGAGATGCCGGTGATCGCGCAGCAGGCGGATGCTGTCCGCGCGCACGCCGCGGATCTCCTGATGCTGGGCCATCAGCACGAAGATCTCCAGCAGTGCGAAGGGCGTACGCTTGAACACCTGTGGGTGCGTTACCTCGATATAGTGGTTGCGCACCTGAAAGCGGTTGTTGAGCGGCTGGATATCCGCCGACTCGGCATCGCGCAGAAGGATCTCTTCGAAGTGCTGCATGAGCAGATCGTTCAGCTCCGACAGCGACATGACGATGCGGTAGTACTTCTGCATGAAGCGCTCGACCGCCAGTTTGGCATCGTTGTCCTCGAAGCCGAACAGTCGTGCCAGGGCGCGCTGATGGTCGAACAGCAGACGATCTTCGGCCCGGCCGGCGAGGCTATGCAGGGCAAAGCGCACTTGCCAGAGAAACGCCCGGCCACCGGCCAGAATGTTGTATTCGGGCTCGTTGAGAAAGCCCTGGTCAACGAGCTGGCGCAGGTTGCTGGTGCCAAAATGGCGCAAGGCGACCCAGCCTATGGTCTGGATATCGCGCAGACCGCCGGGGGAGCTTTTGACGTTGGGCTCGAGGTTGTATTCGGTATCGTTGAACTTGGCGTGGCGGGCATGCTGCTCGGCACGTTTTGCGCGGAAGAACTCGGCGCTGGTCCACATGTGCTGCGGACCAACGGCCTCGAGCATGGCTTGGCGCAGAGACTCCTCGCCGACCAGGAGGCGCGACTCCAGGAGATTGGTTATCACGGTGACGTCAGCGCGTGCCTCCTGTTGGCATTCGCTGATCGTTCTGACGCTCTGACCAACCTCCAGACCGATGTCCCAGAGCAGAGTGAGAAACTGGCTGATGGGCTCGTTATAGCGATCGCCGATGCCATCGCGCAGCAGGATCAGCAGGTCGATGTCGGAGTGCGGATGCAACTCGCCCCGGCCATACCCACCGCCTGCCAGCAGGGCGATATCGGGATCGTTGGGGCAGCCGATGGCGCTCCAGGCCTGGCGCAGAATCTGGTCGGTGAACCAGGCCCGGTCATGGATCAGTTTGTGAATATCCCGACCGCCCTCGAAACGCGCTTGCAATACGTCGCTGGCATGTTGCAGAGCTTTCTTGAAGGCGGGGATCGGGCTGCGCTTGAGCGCCAGATCAGCCTTGAACTGGCTTGGGTCAAACAGTTCGTGATCCACAATGATTCCCTCGCGACGTTCGCTTGCTGCGTTATTCAGAGGCTCAACGGAAGCTTTCTTCCTTGCGCAGTGTCAGTATTTCATAGCCGTCAGCGGTGACCAGAATGGTGTGTTCCCACTGCGCCGACAGCTTGCGGTCCTTGGTAATGGCGGTCCAGCCATCGCCCAGCAGACGGGTTTCTGCACGGCCCTGGTTAAGCATCGGCTCGATGGTGAAGGTCATGCCTTCCTTCAATTCCAGGCCGGTGCCTGCCTTGCCGTAATGCAGCACCTGCGGCTCTTCATGGAACACCTTGCCGATGCCGTGACCGCAGTAATCGCGTACCACGCTGAACCGGTTGGCGTGGGCATGGTCCTGGATGATCTGACCGATGTCGCCCAGACGCGCGCCGGGCCGTACGACGGATATACCTTTATACAGGCATTCCTGAGTAACCCGTGACAGGCGGGTGACCCACTCCGGTGTCTCGCCGACATGGAACATCTTGCTGGTGTCACCGTGGTAGCCATCCTTGATGACAGTGATGTCGATGTTCATTGCATCGCCATTTTTCAGCGGCTTGTCGTTGGGAATGCCATGACAGACCACATGGTTGAGCGAGGTGCAGATGGATTTGGGGAAGGGGATGCGGCCATGGCCGCCACCATAGTTCAGCGGCGCGGGAATGGCTTTCTGTTCATTGACGATGAAGTCATGGCAGCGCTGGTTCAGCTCGTCGGTGGTGACACCTGGCTTGACGTACTCCCCGATCATCTCCAGCACTTCAGCAGCCAGGCGGCCGGCGACGCGCATGCCGGCGATATCTTCGGGGGTCTTGATGGATACGCTCATGAGGGGGAGTTCTCTCGTTTTGCCACGCCGACTGGCGTGCGAAATGGATTGAATGGGCGAGAGTTTATCAGATAGAACGGAGGGCTGGGGCGCTGAGCCAGAGCTGCCATTCGGCATGTCAGTCTTTATCTGGTGGGGCAGTATGTGGTATAAAGCGCCGCGCCTGAACGAACAGCGGATTTTTCCGCATCAGGCCTTACTGAATCCGCACACGTATCGACACGTTGTCCTGGGTGCCCTTCGGGGTTGGACTGCGGGATATGTGGAGGCCCAACCCGATATAATTTATGGAGTTATCATGACCCAAGTTTCAATGCGTGACATGCTGAAGGCCGGTTTCTATCGACGCCAGCAAAACCATGCAAGAGGTGGCGCAGGCTTGGTGGGATAAGTGCGATAGCCATGA
>JASJKW010000373.1:0-2539 GCA_037621305.1 Pseudomonas sp. | reverse complement strand
TGAAAATGTTAAAATTAACGAGAGCATGAATGATTTTTTCTATGATAATGTTTTTAGGGAAACAGACGACTTATATGATAAATCTTCGTTAGACCGCCAGTTTTATACTATATTGCTGCAGATGATACAGGGCGCTATTGTGTGTCGGATTTACAACAATAAGGAATGTTGCCATGCCCCTGCGCTTTTCCAATCACCTGTATGCTTTCTGGCTGGCCCTTGGCTGCCTGCTGGTCACCGCTTCCCTGCGTGCCGAGGTAGCACAGACGCCCATTGCCGCTGAACGTTTTCAATTGCTCGAACAGGCCCTGCAAACCGAAGTGGATCAAGGGCGTCTGGGCGGTATCGCCGTGCTGGTGGAGCAGGATGGCAAGCTGCTGCATCGCAGCCGCCATGGGCATCAGAATATTGCCGGGGACGTGCCCCTGGCCGATGACAGCCTGTACAAGATGTTCTCGCTGACCAAACCGGTAACCAGCGTCGCCATGCTGATGCTGCAGGAACAAGGCAAACTGTCGCTGGATGATCCGCTGGCCAAATACCTGCCGGAGTTCAAAGACCTGCAAGTAGCGATTGCTGACGGCCCGGATGGCCAACCGCAAACCGCCGCCCCCAGCCATGCCCCCACCCTGCGCGAATTGATGAACCAGACCGCCGGTTTCAGCTACGGGGTATTCAGCCAGTCCCAGGTCGACACCCTGTATCTCAAGGCTGACTTGTTCAACAGACAACAAACCCTGGAAGAGATGGTCGGCAAACTGGCCAAGCTGCCACTGCTGAATCAACCCGGCACCGTCTGGAACTACAGCCTCTCGGTGGATATTCAGGCACGGATAGTCGAAGTGGTCAGCGGCCAGCCCTATGACCAGTTCCTCGCCGAACACATTTTCCAACCGCTGGGCATGCAGGACACCGGTTACCACGTCAGTGCCGAGCAGGCGCCACGACTGGCCGTCTCCTACAAACCTGGCGACAACGGACTGGAGCCGCAGGACAACAGCCAATACCTGAGCAAACCGGCCCTCATTCAGGGCGGCAGCGGACTGATCTCCAGCATGGACGACTACCTGCGTTTTGCCCGCATGCTGCTCAACGACGGCGAACTGGATGGGGTACGCATTCTTTCTGCGGAGTCGATTGCGGAGATGTCTCGGGATCAGTTACCAGAAGACGTGGACGGTCCGAACTGGGCACCAGGCAACCGCTTCGGCCTGAACGTGGCTATCGTCGATGACAGCGCTGCTGCGGGAGACCTGCCAGTCGGCACCTACTGGTGGTGGGGTATCCAGGGCCCCTGGATGTGGGTCGACCCGGCCAACAACCGAATCGTGCTGGGCATGATGCAAAACACCGACTACCGCCACTCGCGGGTGGTGCATGGTACGGTCAGTCGTATTCTGTTTGGCGACTAGCGCTGAGGCGCCGCGCGGCAGCAGATGCGGCAGCCCTATCGCGTGAAATCTGTTGGTTGCTCAAGCTGATAAATGGCGTCATGGATATCATCCAGCTTGTCATTCAGAGCCGCCTGGGCGTCGTTCAGCCCGCGATTGTAATAGTAGCTACCCAGCTCACGGGAAATGAAATCCAGCAGAAACTCCGCATCAAACTGACCAATATCCTGCTTGAGCTCATCGGCGCAATAGCGCTGCAGCTTGCTGACCAGGATGGCTTTTTCTTCCTTGTTAAACTCGATTTCAGACATGGCACACTCTTCCCAGGAATAGGGTCTGTATCGACCCGATCACGATGAGTTAATGGGAATATCACATCTTGGCGGCCCGCGCGTACCTCATCCGTGGCTTTCTCCGCCTTTCTCCAACAACCGCGCCGGATGCATGACTACCCGGAATCACCACCGTTGCGCCGTTATCAGCGGTAAAGTCATCCAAGGCTATGATGGTGGCGGCACCAAAAGGCGGACGGGGACGCGGAACCGGATAGAAACCGTCGTCGTAGTGCAACGGCTGAGCATCTTCGCCCGGCAGAATATTGATGACCTGCAGTTGGGATAACAGATAATTCGGCGCCAACACCCGACCCCATTTTCGCCATTACCTTCGGCATCGCCGGTACAATGGTCTACCTGCCTGCACAAGCAGGCGACAATACGTCCCAATGAGAGCTTTATGAAAATTGTTATTCGGTATTTTTTCCGCACGCTGCGAATGATCTTGACACCCTTTATGTTGATCACAGAGGCGATTACCACACCCAAAGCCATTACTCGCACCTCCGCCGAACAGGCTATGTTGAATCGCGCGAGTGAAAAACTGGCCCTCTATCAATTCAAAGCTTGCCCCTTTTGTATCAAAGTGCGCAAACAAATGGCGCGCCTCGGGCTCACGGTAGAAACCCGCGATGCCCAACACAATTTACAACACCGTGCCGCGCTGGAGGCCGGTGGCGGAAGAGTCAAAGTCCCCTGCCTGCTAATTCAGCACGACGATGGTCGTGAGGAATGGCTTTATGAGTCCGATGTGATCAACGAGTGGCTGCGGGAACGTTTTGAAGTGGTGGACGGATAGAGCTTACCGACAAT
>JASJKW010000372.1:0-3034 GCA_037621305.1 Pseudomonas sp. | reverse complement strand
GGTGACCATGCGATGTTCGATGGCCTCGCCCTTCTCCATACCCAGCGCCTTCATGAAGTTCTTCACCCGGTCAGAGGCGAAGATACGCATGAGGTTGTCTTCCAGCGACAGGTAGAAACGGCTGGAACCCGGGTCACCCTGACGACCGGAACGGCCGCGTAGCTGGTTATCGATACGCCGCGATTCATGACGCTCACAAGCGATGATCTGCAACCCGCCGGCATCCAGCACCTGCTGATGGCGCTCCTGCCATTCGGCCTTGATCTGGGCAATCTGTTCCTCGGTGGGGTTTTCCAGGCTCGCTATTTCAGCTTCCCAGCTACCACCGAGGATGATATCGGTACCACGACCCGCCATATTGGTGGCGATGGTCACAGCGCCGGGACGGCCCGCCTGAGCGATGATCTCAGCTTCCTTCTCGTGGTACTTGGCGTTCAGAACCTTGTGTTCGATACCTTCCTTTTTCAGCAGTTGCGACACTACCTCGGAAGAATCGATCGACGCGGTACCGACCAGAACCGGTCTGCCGGCTTGCATGCAATCCTTGATATCCGCGGCGATCGCTGCGAATTTCTCACCGATGGTCAGATAGACCAGATCGTTGTAATCCTTGCGGATCATCGGCTTGTTGGTCGGTATCACTACCACATCGAGGCCATAGATCTGATGGAACTCGAAGGCCTCGGTGTCTGCGGTACCCGTCATGCCGGCCAGCTTGTTGTACAAGCGGAAGTAGTTCTGGAAGGTGGTGGACGCCAGCGTCTGACTCTCGGCCTGGATGTTCAATCCTTCCTTGGCCTCGATGGCCTGATGCAAGCCCTCGGAGAGACGACGGCCAGGCATGGTACGGCCGGTATGTTCGTCTACCAGCAGCACCTGGTCATCCTGGACAATGTATTCGACATCCCGGTGGAACAGGGTATGTGCGCGCAAGCCCGAGTGCACATGGTGCAACAGGTTCAGGTTCTGCGCCTGGTACAGGCTGTCGCCCTCGGCCAGCAGACCTTCCTGGGTGAGCAGCTCCTCGACATACTGGTGACCCTCTTCGTTGAGCTCGACCTGGCGGGTCTTCTCGTCGATGAAGTAATGACCGTCGACCCCTTCCTCGCCCTCTTCCGCCTTGACGCCGCGCTTGAGCAACGGGATCAGCTTGTTGATGGCCGTGTAGAGCTTGGAGCTATCCTGAGCGGGACCGGAGATAATCAGCGGAGTGCGCGCTTCGTCAATCAGGATGGAATCCACTTCGTCGACGATGGCAAAATTCAGTTCACGCTGGAATTTGTCTTCCAGACGGAAGGCCATGTTGTCGCGCAGATAATCAAAGCCGAATTCGTTGTTGGTGCCGTAGGTGATATCACAGCGGTAGGCGGCACGCTTTTCTTCGGGGTCCTGGAAAGGCACCACCACACCGACGCTGAGCCCCAGGAACTCATGCAGCGGGCGCATCAGATTGGCGTCACGGCGGGCCAGGTAGTCGTTGACCGTGACCACATGCACGCCCTTGCCGGACAAGGCATTAAGATAGGCCGGCAGGGTCGAGACCAGGGTCTTGCCTTCACCGGTCTTCATCTCGGCAATCCTGCCTTCATGCAGCACCAGACCACCGATGAGCTGCACGTCGAAGTGCCGCATGCCCATCACCCGCTTGCTGGCCTCACGTACCAGCGCAAAGGCCTCCGGCAGAATGGCATCGAGGCTTTCGCCCTTGTTTACGCGTTCCTTGTACTCAATGGTTCTGGCTTTGAGCTCATCGTCACTCAGACCGTTCAAGCCTTCTTCAAGGGCATTGATCGCTTGTACAAGCTTCGCCATGCGTTTCAATTCACGCTCGTTCTTGCTTCCAAACATTTTCTTCAATAAAGGCGCAAACATAATCGACTTCGATATCCATTTGATGATGGCAAGGCTGGCCTACGCACAGGCCATTCACCGAAAAAAACCATTCTACTCTGAAAGTCTCGAGACAATAAACCGTCGCGATGGCAGAACGAGTGGAGGAGCGGGAAGAGAGAGGACTCCCCATGCCCGGTCGAGGCCGGGCATGGGGTCAGAGTCGAGCGCTTATTTCAATGCGAGGAAACGGGCTGGGTTGATTGCCATGTCGTTGTGATAGACCTCAAGATGCAGATGCGGTCCGGTGGAGCGCCCGGTGGAGCCCACCGTCGCGATCTGCTGCCCCTTCTTCACCAGATCACCCTTCTTGGCCTGCAGCTCCTGGGCATGGGCGTAGCGGGTCTTGTAACCTCCGGCATGACTGATCTCGATCATGTTGCCATAGGCACCACGCCGACCGGAGAAGGTCACCACACCCGCGCCCAGTGCATGAATCGCCGTGCCCCGTGGCGCGGCAAAGTCCAGCCCCGCATGCATGGCTGACCGCCCAGTGATGGGGTCGGTGCGCCGACCGAAACTGGAGGAGATATGACCAACGTGGACCGGAATGAAGTCCAGCAAGGCGTTGGCATCAATCTGCCGGTTGCGCATGAGTTCTTCGAGTACACGCAACTGATGGGTACGGTTATCGATACGGGCGGATAACTGATCAAGTACTGTCTGTACATCCGCGCCTTCGTAAAGCTCGCTGTGCGTCGGCAGCTCCGGGCCGCCCATACCAGCGTCGGTATTGAAATCGAATTCGCCGTCGGACAGGTCGGCCAGTTCGGTGAGACGCTCACCAAGCGCATCAAGACGGGACAGGCGAGTCTGCAACCGGCTGAGCTGCTGGGTCATGTGTTCCAGCTGAACCTGGGACTCTTCCTTTATATAGTCGGCCCCCAGCTCGTATTCCTGCAGGGACTGCTCCCAAATATGATCGTAGTCCACCACGCTGCTGGGTCGTTCGGCGGTTTTGCCTGCGCCACTGAGCTGCCAGGTCAACAGGGCGGCAGCGATCGGCATCGCAATGATGGACACCAGCCCAGCAATCACCCAGGGCGAACCCAGCGTCAACGCTTTGGTAGCGCCCTGGCGCCCGGTAAGAATAATGATGTTCACTGTCTAGATCCCCAAAAACCTTTTCCGCGGTTCTGTTACG
>JASJKW010000371.1:0-9921 GCA_037621305.1 Pseudomonas sp. | reverse complement strand
AGCCTGGGGATCCCAGCGCATGGACAGCCGGGTGCGTTGTCGGTAACCATACTCCGCTCCTGTCAGCGCCGGCATCCAGCGCTCCGGCTGCAGCCCGGCAAAATGCTGCAATTGCTGGGCCAGTGCCTGTTGTTTTATTTCCAGTTGAGTCCGGCGCGGCATGTGTTGCAGGCTGCATCCGCCGCACAGCGCAAAGTGCTGGCACACCGGTTCCAGGCGCTCCGGACTGGCCTCAAGCAACTTTTCCATGCGCGTCTCGATCAGTTTGCTGCGCGCACGTATTACCCGGGCGTTGACCTTCTCGCCGGGCAAACCGCCTTCAACAAATACCGTGCGCCCCTGCCAACGTCCGATACCCCGGCCATCATGGGTAAGCCGCTCCAGAACCAGCTCGATCCGCTGTCCTATAGCCGCAGGCGCATCGGGCGCTCGTCTCGACTTGCCCCGGGATCTATTCATGAGCGCTCATCGAATACCCCGGTGGACAGATACCGGTCACCGCGGTCGCAGATGATCGCCACAATGATCGCATCACGGACTTCGGCATTGAGCCGCAGGGCCGCTGCCACCGCGCCGCCAGAAGACACACCGCAGAAGATGCCTTCTTCCCTTGCCAGCCGGCGCATAGTGACTTCCGCCTCTTCCTGGCTCATATCGACAATCTTATCCACCCGCTTGGCATCGAAGATGCTCGGCAGGTAAGCCTGGGGCCAGCGGCGGATGCCCGGAATCGCCGCCCCTTCGGTGGGCTGCAGACCGATGATCTGAATATCCGGATTCTGCTCTTTCAAGTAGCGCGACACACCCATGATGGTGCCAGTGGTGCCCATCGAACTGACAAAGTGAGTCACCCGACCGCCGGTATCCCGCCAGATTTCCGGACCGGTGGTGCGGTAATGCGCCTCGGGATTGTCCAGATTGCCGAACTGGTCGAGCAACTTGCCCTTACCTTCACGCTGCATCTTCTCGGCCAGATCCCGAGCGCCTTCCATGCCCTCTTCCTTGCTGACCAGAATCAGTTCGGCACCGTAGGCGGACATGGCCCATTTACGTTCGTCGCTGGAATTCTCCGGCATGATCAGGATCATTGGATAGCCCATGATCGCTGCTGCCATGGCCAGCGCGATACCGGTATTGCCGGATGTCGCCTCGATCAACGTATCGCCGGGTTGAATCGCACCGCGCTGTTCGGCCAGTTGAATCATCGATAACGCAGGACGGTCCTTGACCGATCCGGCCGGGTTGTTACCTTCCAGCTTCAGCAGAATGGTATTACCGGTATCACCCGCCATGCGCTGCAGACGAACCAGAGGCGTATTGCCGATGCAGTCGGCAATGGTTGGAAACTCGCGAGTCATCATTCATCCTTCAGGCGGGGCAACAATGGCTTGCGCTGCCCGGCTGTGCTTTTTGATCAATCCGCCTATGATACCGGCAACAGGGAAAGGGATACATACATTGAACGAGCTTGATCCACCATCTCGACCGCGCCGCAGCCCGGGCATCAAGGCCCGCTTACTGATGATGACGCTCATTCCCACCGGCCTGATGGCCCTGGCGCTGGGCGGCTATTTCAGTTGGCAGCAGGTACGCGAGGTAGAGCAGCAGCTGCTGCAACGGGGGTTGATGACCGTCGAGCACCTGCAACGACCGGCCGCCGACGCGCTGCTGAGCGGTGAGATAAGTCGCGTCGGCCCTATGCTCGGCGCCGCACTCAATCGTACCGATGTTCGAGCGTTGACATTATACGACGCCAACATGCACGACCTGGAGCATCGCGGCCCGTCCATGTATCCGGCCGGCCAGCCCCTCACCGGTATCGACATGACCGCTGGCACCGGTCTGCAGATTCAACGTGGAGAATACAGCAGCCGCTTTCTGATGCCCTTGCTGGCCAGTTCCGACCTCCCCAATCAGGTGTTACGCCCAGACGTCGAGGCGGATAGCATACTGGGCTGGCTGGAAGTCGAGCTGAGCCATGGCAACATGCTGCTGCACCGCTACCAGACCCTGCTGGCTGCGCTGGTGGCGATCATTCTGAGCCTGACTCTCACCGGCCTGGTGGTATCGATAATGGGCCGGCGCATCAGCCACCCGGTAGCCCGCATCAATGCCGCCATTCGTCAGATCAGTCAGGGACACTTCAATGTACGCCTCGCCGCACAGGGCAGCCGCGAGCTGGATGACCTGGCGATCGGCGTCAACAACATGGCGCAGACCATGCAAAGTGCCCAGGGCGAACTGCAGCAGAACATCGACCAGGCTACCGACGATCTGCGCCAGACTCTGGAAACCATCGAGATCCAGAATATCGAGCTGGATCTGGCGCGCAAGACAGCCCAGGAAGCCAGTCGCATCAAATCCGAATTCCTCGCCAACATGAGCCACGAGCTGCGCACGCCGCTCAATGGCATTCTCGGTTTCAGCGGTCTGCTGCAGCGCAGCGAGCTGAACGGACGACAACAGGAATACCTGTCGACCATCGAAAAGTCCGCCGACAACCTGCTGGCCATCATCAACGAGATTCTGGACTTCTCCAAGATCGAAGCCGGCAAGCTGATTCTGGAGAATCTGTCATTCAATCTGCGTGACCTGATCGATGATACCCTGACCATGCTCGCCCCCAGCGCCCATGACAAGGGTCTGGAGCTGGTCAGCATCATCTACCGCGATACCCCGCTGGGCCTGAGCGGCGATCCCATGCGTCTCAAGCAGATCCTTGCCAATCTGATCAGCAATGCCATCAAGTTCACCCACGAAGGCTCGGTCAGCGTACGGGTCATGGCAGAACATCAGGACGCGGATCAGGTATTGCTGCGCATCAGCGTCAACGATACCGGTATCGGCTTGTCACCAACGCAGCAGAAATCCCTGTTCAAGGCCTTCAGCCAGGCCGACAACTCGATCTCGCGGCAGACCGGAGGGACCGGGCTGGGCCTGGTCATATCCAAACGCCTGGTCGAACAGATGCACGGCGAGATCGGCCTGCGCAGCCAACCTGGTGAAGGCTCCGAGTTCTGGCTGACCCTGCGCCTGAGCAGATCCGCCCGCGGCGAAGACGAGCTGCCGGAGAAGCCTCTGCTGGGCATGCGCGCGGCGCTGGTTGAGCCGCAGCTACTGAGCCGACAAATGTTGCTGCACAGCCTGGAAGACATTGGCTTGTCGGTGCGCATTTTTGACGACACCCAGCAGCTGCACGAAGCACTGACCTCACGTACCAACCGCGACGAGTCGCTGCAGCTGGCACTGATCAGTGTCCGCCATACGGCAACACCGCCCGGCGATACGCTGGAAATGGCGCGTCAGTGGTCGGAACTGAATATCTGCAAGACCATAGTACTGACCGATACCACAGAACATTACCCGCTGCTCGATCAACTGCCGCGATCCATGTGCCAGGCTGTGTCGAAACCGGTATACACCCGCAAGCTGTATCGGGCCGTGATGCATCTGCTGGGCAACGACCCGGTGGCGACGCAGACGCCCGTACCGCAACGGTCCCACGCGCTGCGGGTGTTGTGCGTGGATGATCATCTGGTCAATCTCAAGCTGCTGGAAGCCTTTCTCGGCGATATCGGCGTCATCCCCCTGTTGGCCACCAGCGGCGAAGAAGCCCTCGAGCTGCTGACCGAGCAGAAGGTCGATCTGATCTTCATGGATGTGCAGATGCCCGGCATGGATGGCCGCCAGACCACTGCAGAGCTGCGCCTGCGCGAGGAAATCGCCGGCTTCACACCGATCCCCATAGTGGCGCTGACAGCCCA
Organism: Pseudomonas sp.; assembly: GCA_037621305.1. GTDB lineage: Bacteria > Pseudomonadota > Gammaproteobacteria > Pseudomonadales > Pseudomonadaceae > Halopseudomonas. Next base: position 6,157 of record JASJKW010000371.1, on the reverse strand, counting down.
TGCATTGAACAGTGAACGCCATCAACTTCTGCAATGCGGCATGAATGATTATCTGACCAAGCCAATCACTACCGAGCAGCTGCGTCAGAGCCTGAACAAGTGGACCGGCCTGGTGCCGACGAATCACGCCCAGCCGGCCCTGCCCTCACCAGACGCCCGTACGCCGCCACCGCGCCACATACCCAAGACGGCGGTTGCTGCGCCGAAGCCTCCGCGGCAACAGCCGCCATTGAAGATCATCGATCCGGAAGAAAGTCTGCGACTGGCCGCCGGCAAGGAAGACCTGGCCAGAGACATAATGAAGATGTTGCTGGATGGCTTGCCCCGGGATCACCTGAATATCACCGAGGCCCTTGAGCTCGAAGAGTGGGGCAATCTGCGCGAGCTGATCCACAAGCTGCATGGCGCCACCCGCTATTGCGGCGTACCGGAATTACGAGCCCAGTGTCAGGCTGCGGAAACGCTGCTCAAGAAAGGCGAGAACAGCAGCAGTGCGGTACTGGCCGTACTGAATGCCATCGATCGTCTGCGCAATACCTCAGTCGCCTGACCAGACGGCAAAGGCCAGTGCCTGCTCCCGCTCGTCGCTGAGTGACAACAGCATACGCCCCCCGCCGCCCTGCTGCAGGCGTTCCAGGGCGACGCCGCTGAGTACCACCTGCGGCGCACCCTGGGCGTCATTGTCGATCTGCATGTGGTGCCAGGACATGCCTTTGGCCAATCCGGTGCCCAGCGCCTTGAGGATGGCCTCCTTGGCTGCATAACGCTTGGCCAGATAGCGCGCCGGCTGAGAGTGGGCAAGATAGCGCTGCATCTCGTCGGCGGTCAGGATGCGCCTGGCGAAGCGCTCGCCCTGACGCCCCAGTACCGCCTCGATACGACTGACCAGCACCACATCGGTGCCTATACCGATGATCATCGTGGCGCTTCAGCCCCCATGATCAGCGCCCGCATCTCCGCGACCGCACCGGCGAGACCGGAAAACAGCGCCCGGGCAATGATCGCATGGCCGATGTTCAGTTCATTGATACCGGGGATCGCCGCAATGGGCTCAACGTTGTGGTAATGCAGGCCGTGGCCGGCGTTGACCACCAGCCCGAGCTTGCGGGCATAGGCCACCGACTCGCGAATACGCTGCAATGCCCGCTCCTGCTCGGCGCCGGTCGTTTCGGCGTAATGCCCGGTATGCAGCTCGATCACCGGGGCACCGGCATTGCGTGCTGCCTCGATCTGCCGCGGGTCCGGATCGATGAACAATGACACCTCACACCCGTAACCCGCCAGCTTCTCCACCGCCTGCTGGATACGTGCTGCCCCGCCGGCCACATCCAGTCCGCCTTCGGTGGTCAGCTCTTCACGGCGCTCGGGCACCAGGCAGACATGAGCGGGACGGATTTCAGCGGCAAAGGCGATCATTTCCTCAGTCACCGCCATCTCGAAGTTCATCCGCGTCTGCAGGACTTCTGCAAGCAGCCGCACATCGCGATCCTGGATATGTCGACGGTCTTCGCGCAAATGCACGGTAATGCCATCGGCACCGGCCTGCTCAGCCTCTATGGCCGCCTGAATCGGGTCCGGATAACGGGTACCGCGCGCCTGGCGCAGAGTGGCCACGTGATCGATATTGACACCAAGCAGTACACGCTGTGGTTGAGTCACTGTTCGTCTCCTTTACGGGGTTGCCGGGCAAAAAGTTGTCGACTGACCAGGGGTCGGTCACCGAGATGCACGCCGAGCGCCTGGCGCATCAATTGCTTGGCGGCGCGCAGCGTATGTATATCAGTCCAGTCATCAGCGGCCATCGCCAGCAAGGCTTGTCCCGGCAGACCGGCGCCGGCAACCAGCGGATCATGCACCACCTGCAGGCCCTCGGCCGCGTGCCAGACGTAACGCTGCTGCGCGCTGACAGGCAACCCACTGGCGTCTTCGGTCAGGCTGAAACCATAGCCCAGAATGCCCAGCAGTTGCCATTCGAAGCGGCGCAGGATGGGTTCCACCTGATGACTGCCCGCGAGCGCTTCGAGGGCGCTCTGGTAGGCGGCAAACAACATGGGTTGGGAGTCGCCTGCGGATAACAGGCGGATCAGCAGTTCATTGAGATACAGGCCACTGAACAGCACCTCGCCCTGCAGCTGGGCAAAGCCGCCGGCCACTTCAGCCTGGGTCAGGGTCTTCAGTTCGCTGCGGCCAGTCAACGCCACCAGTAGCGGCATGAACGGCTGGGGCGCAAGCTTGCGTCTTTGCCCCCGTGCGCCGCGCCAGACCACGCGTTGCAGACCCTGGTGCAGGGTCAGCAGATCAACCAGTGCACTGCTGTCCCGATAGGGGCGGCTATGCAGCACATAAGCCGGGCTCAGCGATGGCTGCATGGTCAGTCGAAACGATAACCCAGCGAGTTCAGGGCACGTTCGTCGTCGGACCAGCCGCGACGAACCTTGACCCACAGATTGAGCATGATCTTGCTGCCGAACAGTTTCTGCATGTCCAGACGTGCTTCCTGACCGATCTTCTTCATGCGATCGCCACCATCACCGATGATGATCTTCTTCTGGCCTTCGCGCTCAACCAGAATCAGCGCATGAATGTGCAGCACCTTGCCTTCCTGCTGGAACTGTTCGATCTCGACCGCAACCTGATAGGGAATCTCGGCACCCAGTTGGCGCATGACCTTCTCGCGCACCAGCTCAGCTGCAAGAAAACGCGAGCTGCGATCAGTCAGCTGGTCATCCGGATAGAAATGCTCGCCTTCGGGCAGCAAGCCGGCGATCACCGTCTGCAGATGATCGAGATTGCCGCCGTTCAATGCCGATACCGGCACCACTTCCGCCTTGGGCAACTGCTGAGTCAGCCATTCCAGATGCGGCAGCATCTCTTTCTTGTTTTCCAGCCGGTCGACCTTGTTCACCACCAGGATCACCGGGCACTCAAGGTGACGGACCTTGTTCCAGACCATTTCATCTTCTTCGGTCCAGCGCATGCGATCCACCACGAACAACACCACATCCACATCACGCAACGCCTGAGAGGCGCTCTTGTTCATGAAGCGGTTCAGGGCCTTGTCGTTGTCCTTGTGCAGACCAGGGGTGTCCACATAGATCGCCTGCACCTCACCCTCGGTCTTGATACCGAGCAGTGTGTGCCGGGTGGTCTGAGGCTTGCGCGAGGTAATCGCCAGCTTCTGACCGAGGATGTGGTTGAGCAATGTCGATTTGCCCACGTTCGGTCGGCCGACAATGGCAACATAGCCACAACGAGGTGCAGTATCACTCATTCACTTTCTCCACGCCCAAGGCGATCAAGGCTTTCTGTGCGGCTTCCTGCTCGGCCAGACGTCGGCTGTTGCCGACGCCAAATGTATGCCCGGTCATCGGGGCCACGCGACATTCGACACGGAAAACCCGGCAATGTGCCTCGCCACTGACGTCGATGACTTCGTATTCAGGTAGATCACAGTGCTGACCCTGCAAATACTCCTGCAGCCGCGTCTTGGGATCCTTGTTATTGTCCACCAGGGTCAGTGATTCGATATGCCCGGTGAGCCACAACAATATGCGTTCGCGCGCCGCCTCCATACCACTGTCCAGGTAGATGGCGCCGATGATGGCTTCGGTGGTGTCGGCAAGAATCGATTCGCGGCGGAAACCACCACTTTTCAGCTCACCCGAGCCCAACCGCAGGTAATCACCCAGCTCGAAACCTTTGGCCAGCTCGGCGAGTGTCACGCCCTTGACCAGGCGCGCGCGCAGGCGGGAAAGCTGTCCTTCCCGGGCCTGTGGAAAGCGCTCGAACAACGCCTCGGCAGCAACGAAGTTGAGAATCGAGTCGCCAAGAAATTCCAGGCGTTCGTTGTTGCGCCCCCCCAGGCTACGGTGGGTCAATGCCAGAACCAGCAGGTCCTGATCCTTGAAACTGTAGCCTATTCTTCTTTCCAGTCGGTCTAGCTTATTGCTCACTTTAGAGGTCTGACAATATGGGTTTCATCGAAATGGACCAGAAGGTCCACGGTTCGCAGCATGGGTGAACGCACCTCATACTTGATAATGACAGTATAGGTATTGGTTCCGCTGGCGGTCACGGTAATCGCTTCATCTGCCTTGATATCGCGAATACTGTTGATCTGCATGCCCTTGTTGATATGTGCATGCAGGTCGCGCAGCGAATTGATCTTGACCGACGGATCTTCGTTCACCGTGGTGACGATTTTGCGCAAGGCAAAATGATCCATATAGATCGGCACCAGTTTCATCGCGGTGACCGCACCGAACACCAGCAGTGCAATGACCGCCAACCAGCCAAAAAACGACATACCTTTCTGAGAATGGCGCATGGGATAACCTCGTACGTCCGTTGTTGATGTTATATATGTTGCTGCCATATCCCTGGCAGAAGGGTTACCCCGACAGCGTCTGGCGTCCAGGCGCCTGCTAATCAATCAAGCCAGCTCGTGCAAAGCTCGGCAGATTGCTCAGCTTCGGCTCGGGCCAATGCATCCATATGGCAAAGGCCTTGCCGACAATATAATTGTCCGGGACCATGCCCCACAACTCCCTCGGCATGTTCGGTGCGGACCAGTAACGACTGTCATTGGAGTTGTCACGGTTGTCGCCGATCATGAAATAGTGCCCTTCGGGTACTGTCCATTCCTGTGCTGCAGGCGTCTGCGACAGGCGTTTGTAACGCGCCTCATGGGAGGCCTCGCCCAGTTCTTCCAGATAGATATCGACCGTCGCCCTGGCCTGCAACGGATGGCCGGCGGGTACTTCGTCATCGCCCATAGTGCGTAACAGTTCACGCTCTACCGGCGCGCCATTGACGAACAACTGCTTGTCGGCATAACGCACGACGTCGCCCGGCAGGCCGACGACGCGTTTGATGTAGTTGATTCGCGGATCGTTCGGGTAACGGAACACCATCACATCGCCGCGCTGCGGGTCGCCCACCGGAATGATCTTGGTTTCCAGCACCGGCAACCGAATCCCGTAGGAAAACTTGTTGACCAGAATGAAGTCACCGATTTCCAGAGTCGGCTTCATGGAACCAGACGGAATCTGGAACGGCTCCACCAGAAACGAACGCAGAATCAGTACCACAGCCAGTACCGGGAAGAAGGATTTGCCGTACTCGACCAACAGCGGCTCCTTGTTCAGGCGCTCCAGAGTACCGGCATCGGTCACCTCGACGCCTGCCTCGTAGGCAGCCATGGCCCGCCGCCGTCTGGGTGCAAACCAGATGAAATCCAACAGTGCCAACAGACCAGTGACGGCCACGGCAATCACCAGCAACAGCGGAAAGTTGATATGCATAATCGGTCTTGCGTTACCCCTGGGGTGTATTGATGGACGATCCGGCTGCAGTGGACATCCTAGCTATCCACTTTCAAGACTGCCAGGAAGGCTTCCTGTGGAATCTCGACGTTCCCTACCTGCTTCATGCGCTTCTTGCCGGCCTTCTGTTTCTCAAGCAACTTCTTCTTCCGGCTGGCATCGCCACCGTAACACTTGGCGATGACGTTCTTGCGCAGCGCCTTGACCGTAGAACGCGCCACCACCTGCCCGCCCACCGCAGACTGAATGGCAACATCGAACATCTGGCGCGGAATCAGCTCTTTCATTTTCTCGACCAGCTGACGCCCCTTGAACGCCGCATTGTCGCGATGCACGATCAACGCCAGCGCATCGACCTTCTCGTTATTGATCAATACATCCAGGCGCACCAGATTGGCGGCCTGGAATCGATCAAAGGCGTAATCCAGTGACGCATAACCCCGGCTGACCGACTTCAGGCGATCGAAGAAATCCAGCACCACCTCGTTCATCGGCAGGTCATAGATCACCTGCACCTGAGTACCGAGGAACACCAGATCATGCTGCACGCCGCGCTTCTCGATACACAGAGTGATGACGCTGCCGAGATGATCCTGGGGCACAAGAATATTGGCCCGCACGATGGGCTCGCGCATTTCGTCGATCAGTGAAGGATCGGGCAGTCGTGAAGGGTTATCGACGTAGATCTTTTCGCCGTCCTTCTTCACCACCTCGAATATCACGGTGGGCGCAGTGGTGATCAGATCAAGGTTGTACTCGCGCTCAAGACGCTCCTGAATGATCTCCATGTGCAGCATGCCGAGGAAACCGATCCGGAAACCAAAGCCCAGTGC
>JASJKW010000370.1:0-5825 GCA_037621305.1 Pseudomonas sp. | reverse complement strand
CGGTAATCGCGACCAGCAGCAGTGCTCCCAGCATCCGGAACTTGTAGGGTCTCAGAAACTGTACGAGGCCAAAAGGTTCCTGATCTGTCGCCTGGTACGAGAAAGAAATATCGAGGTCCGAAAAATCGGGTTCTTGCCGGGCCAGCGCGTTGGTTTTGTCGGCCATTTCCGGCGGAATGCCCGCAAAAGGTCCGCTACTTTTCATCATTTCACTTCACCTTCGGTGTCAGCCGGCTTGACCTCATGGCTCGCACCAGAAGAAGGTCTTGCAGGATTTTCCAACCGTGGTTCGTGCTGCTGCAGAGCCAGTATTTCTCCATATCGCGGCGTGCTCGCAAGCAACTGCTCGTGGGTGCCGGTGGCTTTGATCCTGCCTTCATCAAGCAGGAGCACGCGGTCTGCGAGCCTGATTGTCGAAAGTCGATGCGCGATAAGCACCGTCGTACGATGATTCATCAGCTCAACCAGTGCTTCATGAATGGCCGACTCTGTTGTGACATCGATGGCGCTGGTGGCATCGTCCAGCACCAGGATCGGTGGATTCATAAGGAGCGCTCTTGCAATACCAATCCGCTGCCGCTGACCACCCGAAAGCGTGTAGCCACGTTCTCCCACCACGGTGTCGTAGCCGTGCTCGGTAAGCTCGATGAAATCATGAGCTTGTGCCGCTTTGGCCGCCCCAACGATCTCGTTAAGGGAGGCATCCGGACGGCCGTAAGCGATGTTGTCCTTGATAGAGATGGAGAACAGGAATGGCTCGTCTAATACCTGCCCTACATGGTAGTGCAAGCTCTTCACATTGAGTTCACGCACATCAATGCCATCAATTTTGATGCTACCGCCGTCGATCTCGTAGAAACGGGCCAGCAGCCGTATGACTGTCGATTTACCTGACCCTGTCCGACCCACTATCGCAACAGTTTCCCCGGGTGCGACTGTAAAGGAGACATCGTGCAATACAGGCTCTTCATCGTATGCGAATCGGACGTTTTCAAAGGCTATGTGGCCCTTCGGCACCGGCAGGTCAACGGCGCCGGGCTGATCAACGATTGCCGGTGACTGATCGAGAATCTCAAAGATTCGGCTGGCCGATGCCTTTGCCCGCTGCTCCATCTGCACCAGGAATCCAAGCAGCCGAAACGGCATCTGAATCATCATGATATACATGTTGAAAGCAACCAACGTCCCAAGTGCGATCTCGCCCTCTATCACCAGGTAGCCACCATAAACCCATACCAGCACCTGGCCGACGACGGTCAGGTTCTCGATGATCGGGTTGTAGAACGACTGCACAAAAATCGCCCGTACCTGCACCCACCTTAGCTGACTCGCAGCACGTGCAAGCAGCCGCAATTGTTGTTCTTCCTGTGCATATGACTTGACCACTCGCTGGCCATTGATGTTCTCATCGACGATCACCGCTACGTCTGCCTGGCGCGCCTGGGTCAGCCAGGACAGCGGGAAGATCAGGCGGCGGAGTCTCATGCTGAGGGTGTACACGCCGGGAACGGCAACAAGTGATGCGAGCGTGAGTGTGATACTCACTGAGAACATGTAGCTCGCCGCAAAGACAAAGCTGAGTGCGCTGGTCAACAGCATAGGGGCCATCATCAGGAACATCTGGATCGACTTGATGTCGCTATTGGCGCGAGAGATCACCTGCCCTGTCTGGATGTTGTCGTAAAACGAGAAGGACAGGGTGAGCAAATGGTTATAGATGATCGACCTCAAGTCCGATTCCAACTGGTTGGAGACCCGGCCAAGCTGGTAATTACCACCGAAGGACGCAGCAAAACGGACCACGCTCAGCCCACACAAAATCCACAGGAACAGCTTGAAGGATTCAATCTGTCCACTGACGACGGCCGGCCCAATGGCATCAATGAGTTTGCCAGTGAGCGCTGGAATGGAAACAGAAGCCAACATGGCGACGATCGTCAGTGCAAAGCCTGATCCAAAGGCCCACTTGTTGACCAGCAGAACTGGAGACAGTCGTTTCAGCCAGTTCAGAGATGGGTCACTGGCGATGTCACAGCGCGGATTTTCATAGCGCGCTTCAACGCTGACCGGCTCGTATTTCCCGGCAGCGGCAGTGGCGTTTTCCCTAATAGACCCCTGGATGCTCAACTATCCTCCTGTCCGCTCATCCCAGCCGCTCCCTGCATCGTGACATAACTGCGGTAGTGACCGTTTTCAATCGCCATCAGTTCCCTGTGCGATCCTGCCTCGACGACCCTGCCCTGCTCAAGAAACACGATCTTGTCGGCGTAGGTGATGGTTGAAAGCCTGTGCGCAATGATGACAACCAGTTTGTCGCTGGCGGCTACGTGCAGCGCCTCCACCCGGTGCTCCTCCGTTTCTGGGTCAAGGGCAGACGTCGGCTCATCCAGTATCAGTACACTCGATTCCCTCAGCAGCCGGCGAGCAATAGAAATACGCTGTTTTTGCCCAACTGAGAGCTTGCTCGACACCGTACCCAGGCCAGTATCGTAACCGTTTGGCAGGTCCATCACGAAGTCGTGTGCGCCAGCGATCCTGGCCGCAGCCTGAACCTCCGGCAGTGCAGCATCACTGAAGGAGGGAATCGCATCGACGAGTTGTTGATCTTGCATGCTCTCTCCGAGGCCTCTGGGAACGCCAGCTAACGGCCTGTCAGGGACAACAACGATCAAATCCCACCATGGCGCAACCTGTCAACGCGACACCAGAATACTTCACCCAAAACAACCATTTGCGCCTTCCGCTAAATCAGAATGGGGGAAGTTTGACGGACCCGTGCTAGCCACGATTTAGCGCGGCAGGTAACATCTAATAAAATGTGCAGGGTGCATACAGATGACCAACCATGTCTACTGGACCTGGGAAGCAGACATCAAGCTAGGAAAGCTTGAGGAGTTTAAAGCGCTGGCCGCCAGGTGGACTGAAATCGCAGCCAAGGATCCGAAAACCCTCTTCAGCAACTGGACGATCAGCGAAAGTGGGGATCATGTCCGTGTTGATCAGCACTTCGAGAATTCCGCGGCCGGGATGGCGCAGTATCACGTCAACCACTGTTGGTCTGAACTGGATGACTACCTTGTCCCGACGTCGATGATCGTGTGCGGTGACATCAAGGATGATCTGGAATGGTTGCGCGGCCACGGCGCTGTATTCATGAAGTCGCTCTTATAGACCGGCTTGCTACGGTTTTTTTGGGTGTTCCACCGATAGTGCGGCTCACTTATTGTTCGCTCAGACTATCAATCGAGGACTGATGAATCCTTGTGACCGAAGTTGATGTTCAACCAACGTTCCGCCGCGTCGCCCACCTGATACTGCGCGCCTGGCCTTACTATCGGCCGCAGCTAAAGCACCTCGTCACCTACCTGCTACTCAACGTACTCGCTGGTGCCATCATTCTCGTCGCCGGCCTCATCAGCAATGACATTTTAAACAACAAGGTGCTGGTCGGTACGCCCTTGCAACCGATGCAAGCCACATTGCTGCTGCTTGACGACAGCTACGTCGTCGGTGCCCGGGAAGACGCTGAGAGCCTCACATCAGAGCAGCGCCAAACCGTCCGCAATCGGCTGCTGTCATGGGGACTTGTCGGGTTGCTCTTGCTGCTCGCTTCATTTTCCCTGGGCTGGTATTACATGACCTGGATCTACCAGCGGATCAACCAGGACCTGCGACTGGCCATGCTGGCCAAGGCTGAAAGCCTGTCATTGCGCTTCCACGACCAGGCACGCACCGGTGATGCGATCTACCGTATCTACCAGGACAGCGCCACCATTACCAATGTCCTTCAGCAACTCATCGTCACGCCCCTTCGCGTGCTGATATGGATGCTTTGGGGATTCACTCTGCTAACCCTCCTCAGTCCGTGGCTTGGGTTGCTCTGTATCCTGACCGTCGTTCCCGTCACCTTGCTTTTTATCTACTTCACGCCGCAGATTCAAAAATACTCTCGCATGGCACGGCGGACTAACAGTGACCTGACCTCCAGAATCCAGGAATCTTTCGCCAGTATTCGCGTGATCAAGGCGAACCGCGCTGAAGAGGCTGTGATCCAGCGATTTGAGCAGGACTCAAAGCGAGCCCTGGACGCGGCCTTCCAGTTTCGATTGCAGGCCACGCTCCTGGCCCTGGGCGTTTCCACTGTCGCTATGGGGGCCGTGTTGGTTGGCGAGTATCTTATGGCCGGCTGGACCATTTCCGGGACCGCAACCTATCTTGGCGGCGTCATCACCCTGGTTGGCTTCGCCACCTGGAATCTGGGTGCCTACCAGTCCGCCGCCGGCACCATCAGCCAGAACTCGCAACAAGGCTTCGAGCTGGCGCAGCTCTGGGGCGGCGCCCAGGATCTGATGATAGGCCTGGAGCGGGCCTACTACCTGCTTGACCAGGAAGCTGAAGTGACTGATGTAGCGCAACCGCTACCCTTTCCCGTGTCTGTTAGGCAAGTCGCCTGGCACGATGTGAGTTTCGCTTACGAGCAGCAAAAGCCAATTCTGTCACGTTTGAATCTGACCGCAACGGCAGGATCGATCACTGCGATCGTCGGTCCAACGGGTACCGGGAAGTCGACGTTGATGGCATTGTTGCTCAGACTCTACGACCCGGATCAGGGCACTATCACCATCAACGATACGCCCATTGACTATATCCGCATTGATGACCTGCGAAGCCATGTGGCAATCGCACTTCAACAGAATGTCCTGTTTACGACAACCATCGCGGACAATATCAGCTATGCGACCTCTGACAAGAGCAGAGCTGACATTGACGCGGCGGCAAAAATCAGCTGCGCCCACGAGTTTATTGCGGCATTGCCGCTTGGCTATGACACTGAACTCGGTGAACGTGGCAGCAAGCTGTCAACTGGTCAACGGCAACGGCTGACCATTGCACGGGCGATTCTTCGGGATACGCCAATCCTGGTTCTGGACGAGCCCACGGCTTCACTCGATGCGGTCACCGAACAACGCGTGCTGCGTAACATCGCCGAGTGGGGGAAATCCAGGATCGTGTTTATCATCACGCACCGCCTGTCTACCATTAAGCAAGCAAGCCAGATTGCTTTCATGCAGGAAGGTAGCATCGTCGAACTCGGTGGCCACGATACATTGATGGGGATACCAGAAGGCTATTACCGGCGGTTCGTACGCGCCGAGCTCAAGGGATACGAGGCGTCGGCATGAGCGACGCAACCCTGCCAACACCCGGAAAGAAAAAATTTGACGACCGCGTCGACACGAACCCAGCCATCTCGTCCGGCGAGGCACTCGTCCTGCTGGGCCGCGCGCTTCAATTGCTTAACCATGTACGTCAATTATTCGCGGCAAAATCTGCGCTGGCGCTGCTAGCCATTTTTCCACCACTGGTTGTTCCCTGGATCGCCAAGATTATTGTCGATCAAGTGCTGTTGCAAAAACCATTCGGTACGACCGATGTCCGCTTTCCACCATTTATGGATTGGTTCCTCGGTTTCATCAGTGACAAGAGTCCAATGGCGATTATGGGAACCATCGTTGTGATGTATGCCTTTCTGGTGATCCTGTTCGGCCTGCGCGCAAGCGCGGCAACGTCCGCGTTTCTGACCCAGGGGCACGATGCTGCGACCCAGTCAGAGCTGGCATTGAATGCCGGTGGAAGCAAGTCAGGCGGAATTTTCGGCATGATCGAGATGATCGTCAGCATTCGCCTGACCCAGAACATTGCCAATACCCTGCGGACCACACTCTTCCGGAAGCTGGCACGGCTGCCCATGACCACGCTCGACGACAATCGCATAGGGGATTCGGTGTACCGTGTCATGTATGACACACCCCAGGTTCCAGAGA
>JASJKW010000369.1:0-3964 GCA_037621305.1 Pseudomonas sp. | reverse complement strand
GCAGGAAGGTGCCGAGGTGCAGGTCGGTCTGCGCCAGCCCTTGCTTATGCATGGCGGCGATCGTCTGTAGCGCTTCCTCAAGAATGGCAGTGGCAGCAGGACTGTCCACTCCCTTATCCGCGAGTTGATCCCAGCACTGTTGCAGGCTTTGTGAGCCGGCCAGAAAACGGGTCAGCAGATAATAGCCGCCGCCGGGCAGGTCGCCGCTGCTCAGCAGGTCAGGCGTCGGCAACCCTGCACGCTGTAACGCTTGAATCCCCGTGCTCTCCCGCTGCCAATGGCGCTCGGCCCCTGTGGCGACGAAGAGTTTGGCCAACACCTGCTGATCCTGCCAATCACCCTGCCCGACCAATCGTTTGCCCGGCAGCACGCGCAGCCATTGCTGAATGCTCAACGGTTCACCATCAAGCTGCACGCTCAGTGGTGCCGGTGGGTGGCGGCCTGCGTCACGCAGTCGGGCTGTGGTACTCATTCGCGCCCCTCGAAAAATGCCAGGATGGCCCTGATGCGCTTCTTATCGGCTGCGGTCAGACGTTGGTGTTGCGCATATGCCAGATAGAATCTCAAGCGATCCACACGCCGCAGGTGATATTTGCCCAACTTGTCGAGACAGGCCAGGTCTTTGAGGATGCGGTAATGCAGCAGCGGGCTCGGCCATTTTCTGCCGGCGGGGCAATCGATGAAATAAACCTGTGGGGATGCCGCGCGGTCTACCAGGATATTGCGCCACTTGAGATCATTGTGGGCAAATCCATGCGCGTGCATGATCCGCGTGCCGCGGGCCACCTGGGCCATGACCGCGTCCAGCCAGCTCCGGTCGCGCAGGCGCGGATCATTACTCCTGGCCAGATGGGCCAGATCATCAGTGTCATCGATGCCCAGCGTGATCAGCGCGCCCCGGCCAAAACCCAGACCGGCGCGCTCCATGCCATAAGCGACGACCGGCACCGTCGGAATACCCCAGCACTGGAATTTGAGCAGGTTTTCCCACTCGGCACGTATCCGCGGGCGGCCGATGAAGCGCCGCAAGTTCTTGCCCGCTTCGACATAACGCTTGATGTAGTAGCAGCGCCCGTCCATGCAGAGCCGGTGTACTTCACTGATATCGTCAGTGGTGATGCTCTCACCCTGCAAGGCGAATACGCCAGGCAGGTCAGCAAACAACTGAGCCGCGTCCCCGTCCGCGAAGGCAGGGTTGAGTACCCAGCTCTTCATTGCGGCTTGCCGGGCGCGTATTTACGCTCGAAGCGCGTCTGCAGGCGCGCCGCCTTGCGCTCCAGCATACTCAGCAGAACCGCCTCTTGCGCCAGGATCTGACGCAAGGGGCGCTGGAAATAGGTACGCAGGAAACGCAACTTGTCGCGTTCGGTAAGCCCGATATTCAGCGCCGAGAAATACAGTCCAGCCAGATCCTTATCGCGCCAGCGGCGTGGTACTGTCGGTCGGATCTGCGCACGGTGCAGATCGATCAGTGACAGTTTCAGGTTATCCGCAGTCGGCTCGCTGTCGGTATGCAGCAGGAAATGGCAGATGTAGCAATCACGGTGGTTGATCCCTGCACGGTGCATGCGGCCGGTCATATCCGCCACTCTATGGATCAACGCGTGCTTGAGTGCAGGCTCCGGCGGATGACTTGGCCAGTTGTGACTGTAGTCTTCCAGACTGATGGTCGGAGCGAGTTCCTCGGTGATGATAAAGGAGTGGCGGTTGGCTGGGTTCGCGCCGCGCTCACCATAGGCCACAGCGGTCATGGTTGGCACGCCGGCCTCGGTCAATGCCGCGATGGCTTCCCATTCCTGATCAGCACCCAGCACCGGTCGTTTCAGGGTGGACCAGTTCTTGAGGATTTCCGCCCAGCCTACTCCCCGGTGGATCTTGACGAAGTAGCCGCGCCCACCCACGTCAGTGCGCAGGGTGCGCCGGGCTTCAAGCTCGCGAAAAACGTCGCCCTGCAGCTTCTCTACCTCAACAAAGGCGTCGCGGCCGGCCCATAGGGTCTTGAAAGGTTCGTTCAGCACCAGCGTCACGCCAACTCTCCCAGAATCACATCGGCCGCCCGTTCCGGCATGCTGTACAGGTCAGCGTGCTCGGCGTAGTCCAGCGCGTTCTCCTGCCATTCCTGGCGTGTTTCCGAATCATCCAGAATGCGCGCCAGCCATTCATTCAAGGTCTTCTGCTCAAAAGGATGCGGCACCACCAGGCCGCAATCGGCCTCTTCAATATAGTGGGCGTAGCCGCATGCTTCGGTCGTCAACACCGGCAAGCCGGCGACCAGCGCTTCGAGCAGGACGGTACCGGTATTTTCATTGTAGGCAGGATGGATCAGCAGATCGGCGCCCAGCAGAAAGCGCGGCACGTCATCGCGTCCTGCCAGTATCTGCACCCGGTCCGCCAGGTTCAGAGTACGCATCTGGCGCAGGAACGGCGCCGGGTTGTCGGCGCCGATCACGATCAACCGGGTACGCTCACGCAACGCAGGCGGTAGCGCAGCAACGGCTTCCAGAGTCCGATCCAGGCCCTTGGTCTTGAAGCCGGACCCTATCTGTACCAGCAAAAACTCATCATCGCTGAGGCCGAACTCTTCACGCAGGGCAACACGAATTTCAGCGGCATTGGCCGGTGCGCGGCGGTCGGTGGTAATACCCGGCGGCAGCAGATGAAAACGTTCGATCGGTGTGCGGTAATGCTGCATGAATAGCGGCAGCTGCACTTCAGAGATCATCAGAATCTCCGTGCGCCCTTCCGGTGCAAATACGGCGCGCTCAGCGCGGGAGAAGTGTCGATAGCGCGGACCGAACTGGTAGAGCCAGTTGCGCTGGTTCTGCGCCTTGTCTTCATAACAGCCGTCGGCGGCATAGTAGACGTCCAGGCCCGGCATCTTGTTGAAGCCCACTACGCGGTCAACCGGATCACGGGCCAGATCAGCCTGTACCCATTTGGAAAATTTCTCGTTGCGGCTATGGTTCGACAAGGCCTTGACTGGCACCAGCCGTATATCCCACCCGCTCGGCCGTTCTCCCTCCCACTCCATGACATAGACACGCACAGCATGACCACGCTGCTCGCAGACCCGCGCAATGCGCAGAAAGTCCCGCTGCAGACCACCGAAGGGAAAATATTTGTAGAGCAGAAAGGCCAGTTGCATCAGGACTCTCGTTGTCGGTCTTGCTGAATGGCAAGGCCCGTGGATGGCCCGCCGGCGAATGCTGGCGAGTTTAACACAGGTCGGCGAGGCGTAGCGCGGGCGCGCTACACACCATAGCCCGCCTCGCGCTCGACTCTGCGTCTTACCGAGTGAAGACGAACTCTTCGCCTTCCACACTGGTCTTGATGGTGACTCCCGGTTCGAAGTCGCCGGCGAGGATCCGCTGTGCCAGCGGGTTCTCGATCCAGCGTTGAATCGCCCGCTTCAGTGGACGCGCGCCATATACGGGGTCGTAGCCAACAGCCACGAGTTTCTCCAGCGCTTCGTCGCTCAGCTCCAGGTTCAGCTCGCGCTCGGCCAGACGCTGGCGCAGACGCTCCATCTGAATCTCGGCAATCCCGCCAATCTGCTCCTTGCCCAACGGTTCGAAGACCACGACCTCATCGATCCGGTTGACGAATTCCGGGCGAAAATGCTGACCGACCGCGTCCATCACTGCGGCGCGCTGAGCCTCCGGATCACCAACCAGCTCCTGAATCTGCGCCGAGCCCAGGTTCGAGGTCATGACGATTACCGTGTTACGGAAGTCCACGGTACGTCCTTGACTGTCAGTCAGGCGACCGTCTTCCAGCACCTGCAGCAGGATGTTGAACACATCGGGGTGGGCTTTTTCCACCTCATCGAACAGCACCACGCTGTAGGGCTTGCGGCGCACAGCCTCGGTCAGCTGGCCGCCCTCTTCGTAACCGACGTATCCCGGAGGCGCGCCGATCAGACGGCTGACGCTGAACTTCTCCATATACTCGGTCATATCGATTC
>JASJKW010000368.1:0-2853 GCA_037621305.1 Pseudomonas sp. | reverse complement strand
TGCCTGGTGCGACTGCAATGGCGCAAGCTCTCGCCGGCGAGTGGCTGCACCAGTGTGTCGGTGCGCGGCGGCCAACGGAGCCATCGCCACTGGCCTCGCTGTCCAGCGCCCCTGATGCATGTGGCCGTGCGATGGCCCGCGAGGCCTGGGCCGCCCAGTTTCTGACTCGCCAGCAAGGCTGGCAGCAACTGGCCAGCCGCTTGCGCTGCGGTCTGCAACCGCTGGACACCAGTCGCACGCCGATCGAACAGCTCCGCCAGTTGCTGAGCGCCCATGCGCGGAGGCGTCACTGATGGAAGAATCACTGTATGCCCAGCTGACTCATCCCGCCTCACCGCCGGCGGTACCTTGGTGGCCACCGGCAATCGGCTGGTGGTTGCTCGGTGGTACCCTACTGCTGCTGGCACTGCTATTACCCTGGCTGCTGAGCTATGTGCGGCGTCGGAAACGACGCTTGAATCGCCGCTCTCGGCAGATGCTGTCTGATATCCCGGCGACCCTACCGGACGCCCAATGGTTGGCGGCCATCAATATCAGCATCAAACAACGGCTGAAGCAGCGCGGCGACGACGCGGCGACACGCTTGTTCGGCGAAGCCTGGCTCGACTTCCTGTGCAGCCGCTCGCCGGACGCTCAACGCCTGGCGCTGCAGCCGCTGGCCGCCGACCTGTACCGACCGCACGTCGAGCTGAGCCAGGCGCAGCGCCAGGCACTGCTCGCAGAAGTGCGCCGCTGGATGCGACACGATGATGTTTGAATTCCACTGGCCCCTGTGTTTTCTGCTGCTGCCGCTGCCCTGGCTGTACCGGCGTTTTCTGCCCGCTGCCAATACCCGCTCCGCAGCATTGCAGGTCAGCTTCATGGATCGCCTGGAAGCACTGCGACCGCTCTCCCCCCAGCACAGCAGTCCCGGGCGGAAATGGCCGTATCTGGTGGTCTGGGCATTGTTGGTCAGCGCCGCGGCCCGCCCCGAACTGCTCGGTGAGACCCTGCCCACACCGGTCACTGGCCGGGACATGATGCTGGCGCTGGATCTGTCCGGCAGTATGGAGTTTCAGGACATGCAGCTGGACGGCGCTGAGGTCAATCGACTGGTGCTGGTCAAACACCTGCTGGGCGAGTTTGTCGATCGCCGTCGCGGCGACCGGTTGGGTCTGATCCTGTTTGGTACCCAGGCCTATGTCCAGGCGCCACTGACCCATGACCGGCAAGCCGTCCGCGAATGGTTGGAAGAAAGCTTCATTGGTCTTGCCGGCCGGGAAACCGCCATCGGCGATGCCATCGGCCTGGCCATCAAACGGCTGCTGGATGAACCTGCAGCCAGCCGGGTGCTCATCCTGATCACCGACGGTGCCAATACCGCTGGCAGCGTCACCCCGTTGCGCGCAGCTCGCCTGGCTGCCGAACACCAGATACGCATCTTCACCATCGGCGTCGGCGCCGATACCCAGGCGCAGGACAATACCACCGCCAGCTTGTGGGGGTTGCAGTTCGACCCGTCCATCGAACTGGATGAAGGCAGCCTGAAGGAAATTGCCCTGATCACTGACGGCGCCTATTTCCGTGCGCGTAACGAGGCTGATCTGCAGGCCATCTACCAGCGCCTGGACCAGCTGGAACCCGCTTTGCGCGATGGCCTGCCCGACCGTCAGACAACACCGTTGTACCCCTGGCCACTGGGCCTGGCACTGGTATTGAGTCTGATACTCTCTGGCAATATCATCCGCCGGAGCCACCGCCATGCCTGACCTGTTCGGCTTGTCCTTCGCGCGCCCGCTGTGGCTGCTGGCCCTGCTGCCGGCCGCAGTCGTATTGGTGCTCCTCTATCAACGCGGCTGGCGCCGCTCTGGCTGGGAACAACTGCTGCCCGCCCGGCTGCACGTCTGGTTGTTGCAACAGCATCCAGGCGGCAGTCACGCCTGGCGTTTCATCGCCCTCGGGCTCACATGGACGCTGGCCATACTGGCGCTGGCCGGTCCCATGATGAATAGCGTTGGCGAGCCCCAACGCCTGTCGGACAATGCGCTGGTCATCGTTCTGGACGTCTCCCGCAACATGCTGTCCGATGATCTTGCGCCCAACCGTCTGCAGCGCGCCAAACACAAGATCCGCACAGTGATGCAGGACTACCCCGACACCCAGCTGGCATTGATTGCCTTCGCCGGCAGCGCCCACCGGGTGACGCCCCTGAGCCAGGACCGCGCGACCATGAGCAGTCTGCTGACGGCACTGGAACCCGACATCATGCCGGCCGACGGGCAGAACCTGGATATGGCCCTGACGCTGGCCCGGCAGATGCTCGCAGACCAGCCCCAGAGCAGTTCTCAGGTACTCCTGCTGACCAGCGGACTCGACAGTGCAGAACGCGACGCTCTGGCCAGTCATGCAAAGGAGCTCGGCGGGCAGCTGGCCATTCTCGGCATTGGTACCGCCACTGGCGCCCCTGTGCCTTTACCGGACGGCGGTTTCATGCGTGACAGCGAAGGCCGAATTCTCCTGCCCCGGCTCAACACGCAGCAGCTGGCCGCAGTGGCTCGCCAGCACGGCAGTCGTTACCACGGCCTCAGCATCGGTAATCGCGATCTGGATTATCTGCTGCAGCGCCCACGCCTCGATGCCAGTACCCATACCAGCGACCGTCGCCTACCAGTGGATCAGGGCCACTGGCTGGTATTGCTGCTGTTACCCCTGGCCGCCCTTGGCGCCCGACGCGGCTGGCTGGGGGTATTGCTGATTGCTGCGTTACTGCCCCCTCCGGCTCAGGCCTTCAGCTGGGCAGATCTATGGCAAAGGCCCGATCAGCAGGCCATGCAACTGCTGGAACAGCAGCAACCCGATGCCGCTGCCAAGCGT
>JASJKW010000367.1:0-7564 GCA_037621305.1 Pseudomonas sp. | reverse complement strand
TGCTTCAGGACATGAGCGGGCGAATCCAGGTGTATGTCGATCGCAAGGGGCTGCCGGCGGAGTCACTGGCCGAGATCAAGACCTGGGATATGGGCGACATCATCGCTGCTGAAGGCACGCTGGCGCGCTCCGGCAAGGGTGATCTGTACGTGCACATGACAGCAGTCAAACTGCTGACCAAGTCGCTGCGCCCCTTGCCCGACAAGCACCACGGTCTGACCGATACCGAGCAGCGCTATCGTCAGCGCTACGTTGATCTGATGGTCAACGAAGAGACCCGGGATACCTTCCTGGTACGCTCCAAGGTCATTGCGCATATTCGCAAGTTTCTGGCTGAGCGTGATTTCCTTGAAGTGGAAACGCCCATGCTGCAGACCATCCCCGGTGGCGCTGCGGCCAAACCCTTCGAGACGCATCACAATGCGTTGGATCTGCCGATGTTCCTGCGGATTGCGCCTGAGCTGTACCTCAAGCGGCTGGTGGTGGGTGGTTTCGAGAAGGTTTTCGAGATTAACCGCAACTTCCGTAACGAAGGTGTTTCGACCCGGCACAACCCCGAGTTCACCATGCTCGAGTTCTATCAGGCCTATGCTGACTACGAAGACAACATGGACCTGACCGAGGAGCTGTTCCGCGAGCTGGCCGTGGCGGTGCTCGGCAGCAGCGATGTGCCCTACGGTGACAAGGTCTTCCACTTCGGCGAGCCCTTTATCCGACTGTCGTTGTTCGATTCGATTCTGAAGTACAGCCCGGATATCACTGCCGAAGATCTGCAGGATGTTGAAAAAGCCCGCGCCATCGCGAAAAAAGCCGGTGCCAAACTGCTCGGTCATGAAGGCCTGGGCAAGCTGCAGGTGATGATCTTCGAGGAGTTGGTCGAGCATCTTCTGGAGCAGCCGACCTTCATTACTCGCTATCCCTTCGAGGTGTCGCCGCTGGCGCGGCGCAACGATGAAGATCCAAACGTGACCGACCGTTTCGAGCTGTTCATCGGTGGCCGCGAGATTGCCAACGCCTATTCCGAGCTGAATGACGCGGAAGACCAGGCTGAGCGTTTCCACGCTCAGGTTGCTGACAAGGATGCTGGCGATGATGAGGCCATGCATTTCGACGCCGACTTCGTCCGCGCCCTGGAATACGGCATGCCGCCCACCGCGGGTGAAGGTATCGGTATTGACCGTCTGGTGATGCTGCTGACCGACTCGCCATCGATTCGCGATGTGATCCTCTTCCCGCATATGCGGCCTGAGGTTTGAGCGTTTGAGCGTTTGAGCGTTTGATCGATTGGTAGTGTGTGGTTTGTGCGGGGAAAGCGGATCAGGTTGGTTTGGTGAGGTGGCGGGGTTGGGTGCGACCTATGTGGGACACGCACAAGTACGTCCGTGTAGCTCGCGGTTGCCATCCCTGACAACCGACGGTCCCACACAGGCCGTACCCAACCCCGCTTGTATAGATTGTGCAGTGATCCGCTTTCCGGATGGTTTGGTGTGGTGGTATTGGCTGGCCTGACGGCCAGCGTCGCCCCGGGTCGGGCCTCCTACAGTTCGAGCCGCTGCCCGGTTTTTGTAGGAGGGGCGCCCCGCCGCGACGGCGTCCGCAGGACGCCCGGGTTTAAAGAACCAACCGGCCACTCAGTACATCAGCCAGATCCATGTTTCCTTGCGCAGCAACGAGCAGGCCAGGGCGATAATCAGCGGGAACAAGAGGGAACACCATCATGGCGGTAAAGCAGAGCGAGCAGTACCAACTGGTGATCCGCAGCCTGTCCGACCGCATTGTTGATGCGCAGGCGCCGATTCGGGTGTTGGACGCCATCAAGTGGGATGACAATATCCGTGATCAGTTTTTCCGGGATGGCTGCAGCAAGCTTCCGGATGTTGGCCCGGATTATTACAAGCGTCGCCCGCTATCCTTTGACCCGGCCGAGCGTCTGCAGGTGTTTCAGGACATCGAGCGGGATATCACTCGCCAGCTCGGCACCTTCAATCCGGTTGGTCAGATCATGCGCCGGATGTGCCGCGAGTATCGCATGGTCATCCGCATGCTCGAGGGGCGCGGTACGCCGGAGATGGGCAGGATCTCGCAGGAGTTGTACGGGTCCGCCTCCGATGCCTTCCATGCCGGCGACCCGACCATCACCGACCTGGGCATCACGCTCAGCGAATCGCTGAGCAATATCGGCAATGATCTGGGACGCGAGCCGAAGACCATTGCTGCCCCTGAAGCCGTGGCTATTCTGCAGGAGCGCATGGATCTGGTATTTCCAGATGATCAGACGGTGCGTGTTTTCGAGTCTGATGGCATTGTCGCCGATGCCGCCGCCGGCGCCGATTACATCAAGATCCGCAGTGACGCCATGTTCAACCAGCGTGACCTGAAGATACTCGCGGTGCATGAAGGCATGGTCCATGTGGCGACCAGTCTCAACGGTCAGCATCAGCCGATCTGTACCTTCCTGGCCAAAGGCCCGCCATCGTCCACGGTAACCCAGGAAGGGCTGGCGATTCTGATGGAGATCATCACCTTCGCCTCCTATCCCTCGCGTCTGCGCAAGCTGACCAATCGTACCCGAGCGATTCAGCTGGCTGAATCCGGCGGCGACTTTCTGGATGTGTTTGGCTTCTATCGTGGCGAAGGCTATAGCGATGAAGACAGTTACAATAATGCCAGCCGGGTATTCCGCGGCTCCAGCAGCGATGGACTGCCATTTACCAAGGACCTGGCCTATCTCAAGGGCTTCATTCTGACCTACAACTATATCCAGCTGGCGGTACGCAAAGGCAAGTTGCAACAGATCCCCTTGTTGTTCTGCGGCAAGACCACGCTGGAAGACATGCGTACCCTTGGTCAGCTGGTGGAAGAGGGTCTGGTCGTGCCGCCGCGGTACCTGCCGGAGCCTTTTGCTGATTTGAACGCGCTGAGTGCCTGGATGTGTTTTTCGGGTTTTCTGAGCAATCTCAGCCTCGATCGTATCGAAGCTGATTACGCGAATATTCTCTGACTGGAGTTTTGCATGAGCGAGAAGCAGGAAGTCAACAAGCTGCCTTACATACTGACAGCCCTGGGAACCTTGTTCCTGACCATGGGCATGCTGCATTTCTATGGTTATCTGAATTTCGTCAGCGAGGAGAAAGGCTTGTTGGTCGCTGAATTCAGTCTGGTGACCGTGGGGTCGGAAGAGGCGGGGCAGTTGCGCAGCAAGACGCCGAACCATGTGGCGGAGTGTGTTGATGGTGTGTTGATTCTGCACAATACCCGACATAACGGATTGTCCGGTCTGTTGGTGGATGAGCGTCAGCGCGTGGTGCGCTGTAATGAGCAGACCGTTCCGGTTGCCCAATGAGCATGGGTGGTCTGTCGGGGCGGTTGACGGGTGACTGGAAACAGGCGCTGGGCGATGAGCTTGAGCAGCCTTACATGCAGCAGCTGCGGGATTTTCTGCTGACCGAGAAAGCTGCCGGCAAGGTGATCTACCCGCCGGGGCCGTTGATCTTCAATGCGTTGAATACGACCCCGCTGGACAAGGTCAAAGTGGTCATCATCGGTCAGGATCCCTATCACGGGCCGGGGCAGGCACATGGGCTGAGCTTTTCCGTGCAGCCGGGCGTACGCACACCGCCCTCGCTGCAGAATATCTTCAAGGAAATTCAGCACGATCTGGGGTATCCGATTCCAGCTCATGGCGATCTGCGGTACTGGGCCGAGCAGGGCGTTCTGCTCCTTAACGCGGTACTCACGGTGGAGCAGGGCCAGGCCGGCGCCCACGCGAAGCGCGGTTGGGAGCGTTTCACCTCGCGAATCATCGATAT
This sequence comes from Pseudomonas sp., assembly GCA_037621305.1. Classification (GTDB taxonomy): domain Bacteria; phylum Pseudomonadota; class Gammaproteobacteria; order Pseudomonadales; family Pseudomonadaceae; genus Halopseudomonas. The sequence continues at coordinate 3,755 of JASJKW010000367.1, read as the reverse complement.
TCTCAATACTCAGTGTGAGCATCTGGTCTTCATGCTCTGGGGCAATTATGCGCAGCAGAAAGGCGCGCAGATCGACAGCGCCCGACATCTGATACTCAAGAGTGTGCATCCCTCGCCACTATCGGCGCACCGTGGTTTTATCGGTTGTGGGCATTTTTCTGCGGCCAATGCCTATCTGATCGAACAGGGGCGCGAACCCATCGATTGGCAGCTTCCTGCACGGCCGAACGGCTGAACTCCAGAGCCGAACGCCGGTCGGGTTGAAGCCGCCGGCGGGATGTTCAATGATGTGGGCTCCGTTATCTCAAGGAGCTCGCCATGGAACACGCTCTGCAACCCTATACCGCACTGGTCCCGCGCACTGACAAACTGGTGGTGCACAAGGCCGGCCATACCGCCCTGCTGACCATCGACAACCCGCCCGCCAACACCTGGGACACCGACACTCTGCACGGCTTGTATGAGCTGATCGGGCATCTCAGCGATGACCCGGATATCTACGCGTTGGTGATCATAGGCCGGGGTGATCGCTTCTTTTCCGCGGGTGCTGATCTGAAGATGTTCGCCGATGGCGACAAGGCCCATGCACGTCTGGTGGCGCGCTTGTTTGGTCAGGCATTCGAAGCGTTGCGGGACTTTTCCGGGGTGACCATTGCCGCGCTGAATGGCTATGCCATGGGCGGCGGGCTGGAGTGTGCGTTGGCCTGCGATATCCGCATCGCCGAGCGTCAGGTGCAGCTGGCGCTGCCGGAGGCCAGCGTCGGTCTGTTGCCCTGCGCTGGTGGTACTCAGGCGCTGGCCTGGCTGGTGGGTGAGGGTTGGGCCAAACGGATGATTCTCTGCGGCGAGCGGATCGATGGGGTCAAGGCCGAGCGTATCGGGTTGGTCGAGGAAGTGGTCGAAGAGGGCCAGGCGCTGGCCACTGCGCTGCGACTGGCGGCCCAGGTCAGCCGGCAGAGCCCGCAGGCGGTCAAGGCATGCAAACAGTTGATCGAGGGTGCCCGCAGTCAGCCGCTGAACAGTTTGCTGGCGGCCGAACGCGAGCGCTTCGTTGATCTGTTCGATCTTGAAGACACCCGCGAAGGGATCGATGCATTCCTGCAGAAACGTCCGCCCCAGTGGACCAATCGCTGAACAGCGCGGCTCAGTTTTCGCGCCATTCCTCGATCAGCCGTTGCACCAGATCGGCCGCCGGCAGTGCTCGGGCCGGCGGCGCACCCTGGCCGGCCCACTGGGCAGCTGGATGCCGAGACGGGAGCAGACCTTAGCCAAGCAGCAGCATGGCGGCTTCCATCTCGACTGAGAGGTCTTCCTCATCCTGGTTGTCGGCGGGGTTCAGTCCAAGCCGGCTGAAAGAGGAGATATTTGTCCAGTCCATCTGTGCAAAAGGATGGTTGCTGCCTTCCAGGCTCTGCAGCATGGCGACCTGTACCACGTCAGCATAATCAACAGCGCCCGGATTGCGGGTGAACTCAAGATGCTGACTGGGTACATGAAGCAAGGGTTGGGGGAAGTCCCAGGCGGCGAGAATACGGTCACCGAGGATGGGATGAATGCGTTCGATGACCTGGTCGAGGCTGGCGGGGTCGCGCAGCAACTGATTATTGTCTTCGGCATAGCTGAGAATCGGTAATACACCAATCTGGTGTACCAGTCCGGCGAGCGTGGCCTGGTCGGATTTCAGTCTGGTGTAGTGTTTGCACAGTACATGACTGATGCCGGCCACCTCAGTGCTGCGGGCCCAGACTTCACGCATCTTCTGATCAATGACATCAGTGGTTGCCTGAAACAACTGTGCCATCGCCAGGCCGGTTGCCAGGTTGGCGGTGTAAACCACCCCCATGCGGTTGACCGCCATGTTCAGGTCGGTGATTTCCTGGCGTGATCGCAGCAGAGGGCTGTTCACCACCTTGATCAGCCGCGCGCTCAGCGCTGCATCGGTGCTGATCTGTTTTGCCAGCTCACTGATGCTGATATCCGGGTCTTCAGCGGCTTCGCGAATGCGCAGGGCAACTTCGGGAAGGGTGGGCAGTACCAGCTGATCTTTGTCGATCGCCTGAATCAATTCTTCCTGAACACGCAGAGCCAGATCCGTCATCACATCTTTCCTTGATTATTCGCTAGCTGCCTCGGCAGCCATTTGGTCTTCATAAGGCAGTGTAGCCAATTGTAGTGGCTCAGTGCCATTCCCTATATGCAGTGTCGGTAATTGTGCGGCTTCGTTCTGCAGAACAGCAAGCAGTTCCATGCCTTTATTGGTGCTGGCAGCGATCACGACCTCACCTACAGCCTGGTCATTGGCGCTGTTGGTGATGGGCGTTCCCGGTAGGGGCAGGTCAACGCCGGCGCCGGTGAGGCGATACATGCGGCGTTTGAGTTTGCCCAGATATTGCATCCGCGCGACGATTTCCTGGCCCGTATAGCAGCCCTTCTGGAAGCTGACACCGCCCAGCTGCTGCAAGTTGAGCATCTGCGGGATGAAGCTTTCCCGTGTCTGACTGCGCACGTGGCCGATGCCCAGACGTATCTGTTGCAGTTGCCAGGCATTCAGTGCGACCGGCTCGGCTTGTTGAGTCAGCGCCGTGATCATTTCATGGGCACGATCGGCTGGTAGCCAGACTTCCACTGTGGTGTCGTCGAGGGTGATCGCCTGGCCGGCTTCCGGGTTGCTGGTTTCGCGACTGATATCTGCGGCTGCGAGTGCCTCGTCTACATGGCTACCCCAGAGACCCAGTCTTACCCATTGCTCGGTACTGTCGCTGAGCTGGACCTTGAAAAACGCGGCGTACTTGGCCAGATCCGCCTGTTGTGGCTGCAACAGCTCTGCGTCCATGGCCAGCAGATAGCGCTCCTCCGAGATCTTGAACAGGCGAAAGCTGGACTGCATCCGGCCCTTGGGATTGCAGCGGCTGCCCAGAAGATGGCCGCCGGGGGGCAGGGTGGCAACATCACAGCTGAGCTGACCCTGCAGAAAGCGTGTCGCATCGACACCCTGTACTTCCAGGATGTGTTCCTGTTCCAGCAGCGCCAGTGCGGTGGCTGGGCGGGAGTCCGATGGCTGTTGTGGAAACAGCGCGGATAGTTCTCTGATCTCATGCATGATCTGGCTGACTCCGTGGAGTGAATGGGGTGGATCAATTCTGTACATCATAGGGCGCAGCTTGTGGCTTGTCAGTGCTTTAGGGATGCAGCAACGGCTATAATGCGGACAATGAAGGTGTTTCAACTGACTGGAGATGGGTAATGACGGCGGACGTGGAAAAAAAGCGATTGTACTGGCATAGCCGGCGCGGCATGCTCGAGCTGGATGTTCTGCTGCTGCCCTTTCTGGAGGAGGCCTACTCATCGCTGGATGAGGAGGATCAGGCGCGGTACCGGCAGCTGCTTGAGTGTGAGGACCAGGATATGTTCGGCTGGTTCATGCAGCGCGGTGAGCCGGAAGACCCGGATCTCAAACGCATTGTGAGGATGATACTGGATCGTGTCCAACCCAGCTGATTCATTGCTGCTCCAGCGCCAGCCTTCACGCTGGCTGGGCGGCTTGCTCATCATCATGACCATGCTTGGTTGCATGGCCCTGTACCGCAGCGCCTTGCCGGCGCTGCCGGCCTCGCTGTGTGTCTTGCTGTTATTGATGTACTGCTTCTGGATATGGCCACGGCAGGTGAGTCTGCGCCATGCGCGTTCGGTCACTGCATTGCGCTTCGACAGCCAGGGCTGGCATGTATTGCGCCGCGATGGCACGGAAATAGGTG
>JASJKW010000366.1:0-5073 GCA_037621305.1 Pseudomonas sp. | reverse complement strand
CCCATGCTCAAGGGGCAGAGCCAGCGTGTCGAGCCGCTGGAGCGATTTGATTTTTCACAGGTGGCACTGGTGCTGTTCGTCGACCCCGAGCTGGCGACGGGCTGGGCAGCGCAGGCGGTTGCTGCCGGCTGTCTGGTGGTGGATGCCTGCGGTGCGTTCCGGCATGACACGTCCGTCCCGTTGGTGGTGGCCGATGTAAACCCTGCAGCGCTGCAGGATGTGCGTGCGCGTGGCGGCATTGTTGCCTGCCCGGACGCTCAGGTAGTACAGACAGTGACTGCCTTGCAGCCCTTGGTTGCTCAGGCGGGTTTGCAGGCCGTTACCCTGGCTACCTATCAGTCCATGTCGACGCTGGGTGGCGATGAGGTCGAAGCTCTGGCGCTGCAGACCGGTCGCCTGCTCAAGGGTCAGCCGGCGGAGAAGGGCAGGCTGGAGAAGCAGGCCGCATTCAACCTGATACCGCGTATTGGTGAAGTGGACGAAAATGGCAATAGCCTGCTGGAGCTGCAGTTGGCCGAGGATGTCCGACGCATCCTGGAACTGCCTCAGTTGCCGGTATCCGCTACCTGCGTTCTGGTGCCGACGTTCTTCGGCAGCGCCCAGGTGATGCAGATCCGCACACGCGAAGAATTGACGGCCAAGCGTGCCGCGACCCTGTTGCGCAAGGCCCCTGGTATCAAATTGCTTGATAAGCCCGCTGCGGGCGGTTATCCCACACCGGTAGCCGACGCCACAGGCACCGATCAGATCTGGGTAGGCCGGCTGCGGCAGGATTCTTTTGATCCGATCAGTATCAGTATGTGGCTTGTGTCTGATAATCTTCGCAAAGGTGTCGCACTTAACAGCCTTGCTGTCGCAGAGTTATTGATAAAAGACCATTTGTAATCGATACTTGCTGCGGATTTGTAACAATCACTCAAGGATTGTCCGGGCAGACACTGATTTAGTTTGACTGATGTCAGATTGCCGGTTGCCGGTGGGGGGAGAGCCGGTAGTGCGGTGATGGAGTTCATGGACGCGTGTAAAACGATAAAGCAAAGGATCTTCGCTATGGTTCGCAAACTGGTTTTGGCTGTCGCCGCAGCTAGTGCCCTGATGTCATCCAATATGGTCCAGGCACTGGGGGTTGGAGAGATTAACCTGCGGTCAGCCCTGAATCAGCCATTGGATGCCGAAATTGAGCTGCTGCAGGTCCGCGATCTGAGCAGCAGTGAAATTCGTTCGGTACTGGCGTCGCCCGATGACTTCGGCAAGGCCGGCATCGATCGCTCGTTCTTCCTCACCGACCTGACGTTTACTCCCGTTGTCAGGCAAGACGGCAAAGCCGTCATCAGGGTGACTTCGACCCGCCCGGTCAAGGAGCCCTACCTGAACTTCCTGATGGAAGTGCGTTGGCCCTCCGGACGGGTGTTGCGTGAATTCACCTTGCTGCTGGATCCGCCTCTGTATCAGCCGACACCCGTCGCCGCCAGTGCCCCTATAGCCCGGCCGACCACTTCAGCTTCCGGCAAGATAACCCGCGCAGCTCCAGTACCATCCGCATCCCAGCCGGCTGCCGGTGCGGCGCCTGGTGTTGCCGCTTCAGCGAACGCTTCTGCCGGCCCGGCTTCCGGTGAGTGGAAGACCTCGCGTGCCGACACCCTGTGGGATATCGCCCTGAAGAATCGTCCGCAAGGTGCCGGCGTGCATCAGACCATGCTGGCGATTCAGGATCTGAATCCCACCGCTTTTATCGGCGGTAACATCAACAATCTCAGAGCTGACCAGACGCTGACCTTGCCGACTGCCGAGCAGGCCGCTACGCGCAGCAGCGCTGATGCAGTGGAGCAGGTCGCCAGCCAGACAGCGGCCTGGCAGAACCGCCGGCCGGCCACCGCGCCTGCACCACGGCAACTGGATGCGCGTGAGCGGGACGTGGCCGGTGCTGCACCTGCACAAACGCGCAACGAAGACTCCCTGCGCCTGGTTTCCGGCACTGACGAGGCCAGTGAAAACAATACCGACTCGGCAGCAGATGGCGAGAACGGTGGCCTGCGTGATGCCCTGGACCGCACCAAGGAACAGCTGGATTCCACCGAGCGGGAAAAAAATGAGCTCAACGAGCGGTTGGCTGATATTCAGGGCCAGCTGGAAACGCTGCAACGTCTGCTTGAGCTCAAGGATGCCCAGCTGGCTGCGCTGCAGAGCGAGCTGAGCGGTAGCGGTGAGCTGCCCGATATCCTGCCGGTTCCGGAAGAAAATGCCCAGATCGACACTGCGCTGGTAGACACCGCAGCGCTGGCCGACGAGCCGGTTGAAACCGATCTCTCGGTGGAGCCAGAAGCTGCAGCGGAGACTGACGCCGAATCCGGTGAGGCTGAAGACGCCGGGGAAGCAAATACTGACGAAGAGCAGGTAGCTGTAGCGCCGCTGGCTACGCCGGCCGAACAAGCGCCTGCGCAGCCCGACAGTGCCGTTACTCCGGTGCAGCCAGCACCGGTTGTACCGGCTGTCGAGGAGGCGCGCATGGACAGCAAATCACCGGAAGCCCTGCTGCAGCGGTTCATGCAGAACCAGAGTCTGCTGCTGGGCGCTGGTGTTGTAGCCCTGTTGTTATTGCTGTTGATCCTGATGGCCATTGCCCGCCGCAATGCCCGTCGTGAAGCCGAACTGGCTGACAACTTCATTGCTCAGTCCGTATCCAGCGACAAGAGCAGCGACACGGACGACAGCGATTTCAATGTGGCGTTGGCCGATGTGCAGAACGAGCAGGAGGATATGAGCATCGCCGAAGATCCACTGGTCGAAGCGGATGCGTTGATCGCCTATGGCAAGCTGGATCAGGCTGCTGATGCGCTGCAGTCGGCCATCTATGAGGAGCCGGAGCGTACCGACCTGCGCCTGAAGATGATGGAAGTTGAAGCGTTGCGGGAGAATCCACAGGGCTATTCCGCTCAGGCTGAAGCATTGCGGCGCATGGGTATGGCAGATGATTCGGTGGAAATGATGAACGCCCGTTATCCGCTGATGGCAGCCGGCCTGATGACAGGTGCGGCATTGATGACAGATAGCAGCGAAGCGGCGGAAGAGGAGTCTCCGGTGGCGTTCCTGGACGACACGCCTGCGATCGACACGGATGGCGAAGCCACTGCACTGGATACCAGCGCCGACGAATTCGACTTCAGTGATTTCGGTCTGGAAAAGGACGCAGCGGCTTCATTGGCGGATTCGACCGAGGAGCAGGAAATCGGCTTCGATCTGGACTTCGATCTGGATGAGGAGCTGTCAGGTCCGGCATCGGCAAGCACGGATATGGACATGTTCGAGAGCGCCCCGGACACCGTTGAGTCGGTCGACGCTCAAGCAGCGACAGCGAGCGATGACTTCGAGCTGGATCTGAATGACGAGCTGCAGGCGGATAACCTGCTGGCCGAGTTCGAGGCGATGAATCTGGCGGCGCAGGACGAGGCGGAAACAGCGGAAGGCGATGACTTCACGCTCACCGATGAAGACCTGGCTGGTTTCGAGGTCGAGTTGCAATCGGTCATGCATGCAGAGGAAGCCGCTGGCGATGATAATGCCGACCAGGCGTCTGCGCAGGATGGTACGAGCGCAGCATCTGAAACGGCCTCCAATGAGGAACGCATGCCAGCCGACAGCCTGGATGATGATGACTTCGACTTCCTGTCGGATACCGATGAGTGTGCCACCAAGCTGGATCTTGCCCGAGCCTATATCGTCTTGGGCTACGAAGTAGGTGCGCGTGATATCCTCGCCGAAGTGGTTGAAGAAGGGAACGAACAACAGCAGCAGGACGCTCGCGAAATGATAGGGCAGATTGGCTGATAGATGAGTAGTACAACTGTAGATGCGGCCGCCTCCGAGGCGGCCGCTGTTGTTTCAAGGGTGGCTGCCTGCGTTGAATACAGCGGCACAGCCTATCGCGGATGGCAACGTCAGCAGCCCGGCGTGCGGAGTGTTCAGGAGGCCGTCGAGAAGGCCCTGTCGCGGGTGGCCAATCATCCGATCCAGCTGTTCTGTGCGGGGCGCACCGACGCCGGAGTGCATGCATCCTGTCAGATCATCCATTTCGACAGCACGGCCAGGCGCGAGCCGATGAACTGGTTCCATGGTGCCAATGCCAATCTTCCTCACGATATCAGCCTGGTCTGGGCCAAGCCGGTGGGCATGGATTTTCATGCGCGTTTTTCGGCAAAGGCGCGGCGCTACCGGTATGTGATATACAACGATCCGGTACGTCCGGCGCAGCTTGGGCGTGAGGTTACCTGGAACTACCGACCGCTGGATATCGAGCGGATGCAGGAAGCAGCACAGGTGCTGGTGGGGGAGCATGACTTCACGTCATACCGGGCTGTTGCCTGTCAGGCAAAGTCCCCGGTAAAGACCATTCATCATCTCAAACTGGTGCGTTTCGGCAAGTTCATTGTGCTGGATATCCGCGCCAGTGCCTTTCTGCATCACATGGTGCGCAATATTGCCGGCGTGCTGATGCAGATAGGCTGTGGCGAGCGACCTGTCGATTGGGCCGGTGAGATATTGCATGCGCGTAATCGCCGGACCGGCGGGCTGACCGCACCGGCGTATGGTCTGTATCTGGTCGATGTCACCTATGCCGAGCATTTCGATCTGCCCAAGCGCTATCTGGGACCGCATTTTCTATCGGCACTCAATGAATCGGACTGACTGACGCCCTCCGGGCTGATCTGCTACTATCGTCTGCCTTACCTATTCAGAGTCTGTGATTTGCCTATGGCGCGTATCAAAATCTGTGGCATTACCCGGGTGGAAGATGCTCTGGCGGCAGCTCAGGCCGGAGCAGATGCCATCGGTCTGGTATTTCACGCCGCGAGCCCGCGTGCTGTCAGCATCGAGCAGGCCAGGGGCATCGTGCAGGCGCTGCCACCTTTCGTCACTGTGGTCGGTTTGTTCGTCGATGCGCCTGAAGCTGATATCCGCGCCGTACTGGACCAGGTGCCGCTGGACCTGTTGCAGTTTCACGGCGATGAACCCGATTCTTTCTGCCAGCGCTTTGCCCGGCCCTATCTCAAGGCGGTACGGGTGCGCCCTGGGGAT
>JASJKW010000365.1:0-2784 GCA_037621305.1 Pseudomonas sp. | reverse complement strand
CTTTTGCAGTTTGCATCGGGCCAGTTGGCGACGGCGATAGAGCGTAAGCGCATATATTCTCGCCTGGAGTTTCTTGCGCAATATGATCAGCTCACTGAACTGCCCAACCAGGCGCTGTTTCTGGACCGCTTGCAAAGCAGCCTGAAAAAGGCGCGACGGGGCAGCTTGCAGCTAGCGGTGCTGTATCTCGACATGGACAACTTCAAGCAGATTAACGACACCTTCGGCCATACAACAGGCAATCATCTGCTGCGGGAAGTCGCAAAGCGACTGAGTCAGTGTGTGCGCGAATCAGACACCATCGGCCGTTTGGGCGGCGACGAATTTGCCATTTTGCTGGATAACATCAGCACCCTGAAAGATGCCACTGGAGTGGCGGATAAAGTCCTTGCCGCTCTGAGCGAGCCGTACATTTTGGACAGCAAGACGGTGCTGAGCGCACCAAGCCTGGGAATTGCGGTATACCCCGAGCACAGTCAAGATGAGCTGCAACTGGTACAGCTTGCGGATGAAGCCATGTACGCAGCCAAGCGCAGCGGCGGCAGGCGCTATAGCATTGCCGCAAACCCAGCCATCGACAGCTGACAACCTCATACGCAAAAATGCAAAAAGCCCAGCTTTTCAGCCGGGCTTTTCATTTGCGTCTGGCGGAGAGCGAGGGATTCGAACCCTCGATACGCTATTAACGTATACACACTTTCCAGGCGTGCTCCTTCAGCCACTCGGACAGCTCTCCGCAATCTCGTCACTGGGTTTCCCCTGTTCCGAGGCGCGCTAATGTATCCAAAACAGAGCGGTTTGGCAAACTCTATTTGCAGACTCGCCAGTCATCGCTATCTTGGTACACTGCCAAACCACACCGGCGCCTGCCCGGTTGAAAACAATTAATGAGGGTTCTTGGATGAGCGAGCTGGTTTCCTACAGTTTTTCCGATGGTATTGCGGTGCTGAGTCTGGACAACGGCAAGGCCAATGCTCTGTCGCCGGATGTGTTCACTGCGTTCAATGCTGCGCTGGACCGGGCTGAGCGGGATCGTGCTGTGGTGGTGATCAAGGGTAAGGAAGGGATTTTCTCCGGCGGCTACGATCTCAAGGTCATGACGTCCAGCCCTGAGGCTGCCAAGGGCCTGGTTGCCATTGGTTCGACGCTGTCGCGCCGTCTGCTGTCTCATCCCTATCCGGTTGTGGCCATGTGCACCGGCCATGCGATCGCCAAGGGCGCCTTTCTGCTGTTGTCCGCCGACTACCGCATCGGCGTGGAAGGCCCCTTCAAGATCGGCCTCAACGAAGTGGCCATCGGCCTGACCATGCACCACGTTGGGATTGAGCTGGCACGCGCGCGCCTGACGAACAGCGCTTTTACCCGCTCGGTGATCAACGCTGAGCTGTTTTCGCCGGCAGATGCCGTAGAAGCAGGATTCCTGGACCGTGTGGTATCGGCCGAGGCGCTGGAGAGCGAAGCCATGGCGATGGCAGCACAGCTGACCAAGCTGAACATGACTGCTCATCGCAACACCAAGCTGAAGACCCGCAAGGCTTTCCTGGAGCTGCTGGATCAGTCCATCGAAGAAGATAAGTTGCATAACCTCTGATGGATTCAATTACTCAGGCGGTACTGGGCGCTTCGGTTCAGGGTGCCCTGCTCGGGCGCTGGCAGGGTCGCAAGGCGCTGCTGTATGGCGCCATGCTGGGCACCCTGCCCGATCTGGACGTGGTGCTGGACTTCGGTGATGCCGTCGCCGATATGACCTATCACCGCGGGTTCAGCCATTCGTTGCTGGTGCTGAGCCTGCTCAGCGTGATGATGGCCTGGATGCTAAGGCGGTTTCGCCCGCATCCGGGGTATAGCGGTATGCGGCTCTGGTTATGCATCTGGTTGGTGCTCACCACCCACGTGCTGCTGGACGCTTTCACCACCTACGGCACCCAGTTGTTCTGGCCGCTGACCACACCGCCTGTGGCCATTTCCAGTATTTTTATCATCGATCCGCTATACACCCTGCCGCTGTTGCTGGCCGTGGTCGGCGGACTGGTGATCGGCTTGCGCAAGCGGGCTGGCGTGCGCCTGCAACATATCGCCCTGGCGCTCGGCAGTCTGTATCTGCTCAGCACGCTGGCGGGTAAACAGATGGCCGACCAGCGGCTGGCGCAGGCGTTGGTCGACATGGATATTCAACCGCAGGCCACCTTCAGCTCTCCCACACCCTTCAATACCTTGCTGTGGCGTGTGATAGCTGTGGATGGTGACGATTACTACGAGGGATTGGTGAGCTGGTTCGATGATCATCCGCCACGGCTGGAGCGCTTGCCGCGTCACGCCAGCGCCGCACAGGCAGTACTTGCGGATTCACCTCAACATCAGCGTCTGCGCTGGTTCACCGGCGACCTGCTGCGCTATGACCTGATTGATGATCATTGGGTAGTCACCGATCTGCGCCTGGGTATGACCGGCTACCATCCGTTCCGCTTTGCCCTGGCTCAGGTGGAGCCAACCGGGCAGGAAGCCCGCTTGATTGAGTTTGCCGAGCTGTGGCCGACGCCCCCTGCGCAGCTATCCGCTCTGAGGTTTCTGCCTCGTCGTGTGCTGGATGAAAACTACCCGGTGTCGTTGCAGGGCTTGGCCGAGCCACTGGCCCTCTCCCCCTCTTTGCCATAAGTCGGGGGCTCGAACCTGTTGAGCGGAGCCAGCGCTACTCTGGGTTCTCTTGAGTGATCAAAGGCACCTCTTCTACGCTGTCCCCTTCGTGCACCCATTCACGCCAGATCGCCAGCAGCAAGGCCATCA
>JASJKW010000364.1:0-2702 GCA_037621305.1 Pseudomonas sp. | reverse complement strand
GGAGACCGTTCCATTTGTGGAGCGGATCATCTTCAATAACCGACTGATCATGTTGTTGATCTTTGCTGCATTGACTGTCTTTTTAGGCTTTCAGGCTGCACAGGTTCGACCGGTCACCAGCTTTGAGAAGATGATTCCTCTCGAGCATCCCTACATTATCAATATGCTCGAACACCAGAGCGATATGGGTAATCTGGGTAACTCCATCCGCATTGCTGTGGCGATCAAGGATGGTGATATCTTTTCCACCGAGTACATGGAAACGCTCAAGCGTATCAATGACGAGGTGTTCTTCCTGCCCGGCGTAGACCGCGCCAATCTGCGTTCGTTGTGGACGCCGAACGTACGCTGGACCGAAGTGACCGAGTACGGTTTCGACGGCGGCCCGGTGGCGAGCCGGCCAGCCTATCTGAATGCAGAAGATCTTGATGAACTGCGCACCAATATCCTTAAGTCCGGGGAGATTGGTCGACTGGTGGCGAACAACTTCAAGTCCACCATCATCGATGTGCCGCTGCAGAGTTCCTATCCCAACCCGGATAACCAGGCCGAGCAGATCAGCCTGGACTATGGTGAGTTTTCTCGGCTCCTGGAAGAAAAGATCCGTAGCGAATTCCAGAATGAAAACCCGAATATCAGTATTCATATCGTCGGCTTCGCCAAGAAGGTCGGTGATCTGATCGAGGGCATCATGAAGGTGGTGATGTTCTTCGCTGCTGCCTTGCTGATCACTTTTGTTCTGTTGCTGATCTTCACCCGCTGTCTGAAAAGCTCGATGATCACCCTGATCTGTTCGGTGATTGCGGTGATCTGGCAGCTGGGTCTGCTGCATACCCTGGGCTTCGGTCTGGATCCCTATTCGATTCTGGTGCCGTTCCTGGTGTTCGCCATCGGTATCTCTCACGGGGTGCAGATCATCAACGCCATGGCGATCGAATATGCCGGCGCCGATGATGCCTACACCGCAGCCCGGCGTGCTTTCCGCTCCCTGTATATCCCGGGGATCGTGGCGCTGGTGTCCGACGGTGTCGGCTTTGTGACCTTGCTGCTGATCGAGATCGAAGTCATCCGCGAGCTGGGTATTGCTGCGTCCGTCGGCGTGGCTGTGATCATCCTGACCAACCTGATGCTGTTGCCGATCCTGATGTCTTTCGTTGGTATCAGCAAGAGTGCCATCAAGCGCAACCGGGATCTGGTTTCACGCCCACAGAAACTGTGGCAGTTCGTTTCCGGTTTTGCTCATCCGGCAGTTGCGCCTATTTCGGTGCTGCTGGCGATTCTGGCCTTCGGCTTCGGTATCTATTACGGCAAGAATGTCGAAATCGGTGATCTGGACCCGGGTGCGCCGGAGTTGCGTGCGGATTCGCGCTACAACCTGGATAACCAGTTCATCATCAGCAATTACTCGACCAGCTCCGATGTGCTGGTGGTCATGGTCAGTACGCCGCCGGAAATGTGTTCGGCCTACGAAACCATGGAAGCCATCGATCAGCTGGAATGGCGCATGAGCAACCTGGCGGGCGTGCAATCAGCGGTGTCGCTGGTAACCGTGGCCAAGCAGGTGATCATGGGTAACAACGAGGGCAGCCTGAAATGGCAGGCGCTGTCGCGGAACCAGGACAACCTGAACACCGCGATCAGCCGGGCGCCGGATGGTATGTTCAATGCCAGCTGCTCGCTTGCCCCGGTGATGATCTTCCTCAATGACCACAAGGCCGATACGCTGACTCGTGCTACCGCTGCGGTGGAGGAGTTTGCTGAGGAATACAACACCGACAACATTACCTTCAAGCTGGCTGCGGGTAATGCCGGTATCGAAGCGGCGACCAACGTGGTGATCGAGAAGTCCCAGCTGAAGATGCTGATTACCGTGTATGCGGTGGTTATCCTGATGTGTCTGATAACCTTCCGTTCGATCCGTGCGGTGCTCTGTATCATCATTCCACTGGCATTGACCTCGGTTCTGGCCAACGCACTGATGGCCTTCCTGGGCATTGGCGTGAAGGTGGCAACCTTGCCGGTTATCGCTCTGGGGGTGGGTATCGGGGTCGACTACGGGATCTATATCTACAGTCGACTGGAGAGCTATCTGCGTCAAGGCATGCCGCTGCAGGAAGCCTACTATGAAACCCTGAAAACCACGGGCAAGGCGGTGACCTTCACCGGCTTCACCCTGGCGATCGGGGTGGCGACGTGGATCTTCTCAGCCATCAAGTTCCAGGCTGATATGGGTATTCTGCTGACCTTCATGTTCCTGTGGAACATGTTCGGCGCCCTCTGGCTGCTGCCAGCCCTGGCGCGTTTCCTGCTGCGTCCGGAAAAAATGCGCAGCTGAGATATGTAAGGCAAGACCAAAGGCCGCCCGGGAAACCGAGCGGCCTTTTTGGTTTCAGGAGTTATCAGTATGGGTGCGATGGGACGCAGAGCGTCCCGACAGGCATTCCCACGCTGGAGCGTGGGAACGATCATAGCTGTGGGGCCAGGGCTCGCTGATGGCTCCCATGCTCTGCGTGGGAGCCGCGCGGTGGACGCTCCAGCGTCCGGGTTGAGTCTTAGACCTCGGGGTACAGGCCTTCAGGTTTTGCCGTTTGTTCTTCTTCGGCTTCGCGGCGGCGGCTTTGGATGACCATGCGGACGGCGCGCCACAGGGGTTTGCCGCGCCAGGTGTGGTGGGCGCGGCCGAACAGGCAGGCGTTGAGGTC
>JASJKW010000363.1:0-3365 GCA_037621305.1 Pseudomonas sp. | reverse complement strand
CTGTTCGCGCTGGTGGCCGGCGATCTGTACCGTATTGATGACAGCTTCACCACCATGAGTGGCCGGGAAGTCGAGCTGCGTATCTATGTCGAGCCGGAGAATCGCGAGCAGTGCGCGCATGCGATGGACAGCCTCAAGCGTTCCATGCGCTGGGATGAGGAGGTCTATGGTCGCGAGTATGATCTGGACATCTTCATGATAGTCGCGGTGACCGACTTCAATATGGGCGCCATGGAAAACAAGGGGTTGAATATCTTCAACTCCAGTTGTGTATTGGCCCACCCGAATACTGCCACTGACATGGCGTTCCAGCGGGTGGAAGCGGTAGTTGCCCATGAATATTTCCACAACTGGTCCGGCAACCGGGTTACCTGCCGCGACTGGTTCCAGCTGTCGCTGAAGGAAGGCCTGACGGTATTCCGTGATGCCGAGTTCAGCGCCGACATGAATTCGCGCACGGTCAAACGCATCGAAGATGTGACCTTCCTGCGTGCCAACCAGTTTGCCGAAGACGCTGGCCCCATGGCGCATCCGGTGCGGCCTGATTCCTTCATCGAAATCTCCAACTTCTACACACTGACCATCTATGAGAAGGGTGCCGAAGTAGTGCGCATGCTGCACACCCTGCTGGGCGCCGAAGGCTTTCGCAAGGGCACCGACCTGTATTTCGATCGCCACGACGGTCAGGCAGTGACCTGCGATGACTTTATCGCGGCGCTGGAAGATGCCAATGGCGTGGACTTCAGCCAGTTCAAACGCTGGTACAGTCAGGCCGGTACGCCCGTGCTGCAGATTGATAGCCGCTACGATGCCGCGACCTCCACTTTCCATCTGCTGTGTCGGCAGAGCTGCCCGGCAACGCCGGGGCAATCGGAAAAACTGCCTTTCGTGATTCCGCTGCGCATGGCGCTGCTGGATGCTGAAGGCCGGGAAATGCCGCTGCAACTGGTCGGTGAAGAGCAGGGCAGAGGCACCGAAACCGTGTTGTCGGTGACCGAGGCTGAGCAGCTGTTCGTCTTTGAGGGCGTAACCGAAGAGCCGTTGCCGTCGCTGCTGCGCGACTTCTCGGCACCCGTGAAACTGATCTACCCCTACTCGCGGGATGACCGGGTATTCCTGGCCATGCATGATCCGGACGGTTTCAACCGTTGGGAAGCTGCGCAGTCGCTGGCGGTGGATGTGCTGCAGGGATTGATCGAGATTCATCAGGCCGGTCGCCCGCTGATGCTGGATCAGCGTCTGCTGGATGTGCACCGTGCGGTGCTGGAAGATACTGCGCTGGATTCGGCGATGGTAGCCGAGATACTGCGCCTGCCATCCGAAGCCTATCTGATCGAACTGGCCGACGTGGCTGATGTGGACGCCATCCATCATGTGCGCGAATGGGTGCGCAAGGAGCTGGCGACGACGTTGGCCGAGGTCATGTGGTCGCGATTCCGCCAGCTGGGCGATGGCGGCGGCAGTTACAGCGCCGATGCCGAGTCCATGGCGCGGCGCAGTCTGCGCAATACGCTGCTCGGCTACCTGATGCTGACGGAATCGCCCGAGGCGCTCTCTGCCTGCGTGCAGCAGTTTGTCGAAGCCGGCAACATGACTGACCGTCAGGCGGCGTTGGTGGCGCTGGTCAATTCGCCCGATGAACAGCAGAAGCAAGCTGCTCTGGAGGACTTCGCCCAGCGCTGGAGCGAGTATCCGCTGGTCATGGATCAGTGGTTCGGTATTCAGGCTGGTAGTCCGTTGCCGGGTGGTCTGGAGCGGGTACATGCCTTGATGGCGCATCCGGCGTTCAATATCCGCAACCCGAACAAGGTGCGGGCGGTGATCGGTGCCTTTGCCAACCAGAACCTGGCCAACTTCCACCGAGCCGACGGTTCCGGCTATCGTTTTGTCGCGGACCGTATCATCGAGTTGAACAAGCTCAACCCGCAGATCGCGTCGCGGATGCTCACGCCGCTGACGCGCTGGCGCAAGTTCGATGAATCGCGTCAGGGCTTGATGAGGGCCGAGTTGGCGCGCATTCTCGCCTGTGAAGACCTGTCTACCGATGTATATGAGGTGGTGAGCAAGTCGTTGGCATGACGCCGATTCTGCTGCACAATGAGCCGCTGTCTGGTGGTCCGTTGTGCAGCAGAATAAGACAAAACCCGGTTTTGTTGATTGTGCTGTGTTAATTACAAAAGATTACCGATCAGGCATTGGTGAAGCACCCGATTCGCCCTAATATAAATCACCCGACGATCCAGGGTGACCAATAACAACAAGGGGTCTTGAATGCGTAATTTCCTGATGGATCAGGTTTGCGCCGCGCTGTTCCAGGACAGCCATGCATACCGCTCCAGTGGAGCCGGTTTCCCTTCGTGTATTTGTCCATTCTGTATCCATAGGTTGAGTGCTGCGCTGTCTGCGGCGTTCCTGTCGTTTCTGTGCCTGCCTGATTCAACCTGCCACCGGTTGGTCGGACGTTTTTTCATGCCGTTTCCCAGTTCAACAAATAACAATTACAACTCCCAGGAGTATCTGGATGTCTCAGAATGATCAGGAAGAAGCTACCTTCATGGAGCGGCTGGTTTTCAATCACCGATTGACGGTCGTAGTACTGTTCGCCCTGGTGACTATCTTCCTCGGTTACCAGGCCAGCAAGGTTCGGCCCGATACCAGTTTTGAGAAGATGATTCCGCTCGAACATCCCTACATCGTCAATATGATCGAGCATCAGGATGATCTTGCCACTCTGGGTAACTCCATCCGTATCGCGGTTTCCATCAAGGAAGGCGACATCTTCTCCAGTGAGTACATGGAGACGCTGAAGCGGATCAACGATGAGGTATTCTTCCTGCCGGGGGTGAACCGGGCGGGGCTGCGTTCATTGTGGACGCCTAACGTGCGCTGGACCGAAGTGACCGAGTACGGTTTCGACGGTGGCCCCGTCGCCAATCATCCGGCCTATGAGACCGTGGATGACCTCAACGAGTTGCGGGTCAACGTACTCAAGTCCGGTGAAATTGGTCGCCTGGTGGCGAACAACTTCAAATCCAGCATCATCGAAGTCCCACTGCAGGAATACTATCCCAACCCGGAAAACCAGTCGGAGCTCATTCGTCTGGATTACGGTCAGTTCTCCGACATGCTGGAAGAGAAGATCCGTAACAAGTTCCAGAGCGAGAACCCGAACATTCAGATTCATATCGTGGGTTTCGCCAAGAAGGTTGGTGATCTGATTGATGGTCTGATGGCGGTGACGCTGTTCTTCGCGGTCGCGGTGGCCATCACTTTCGTGCTCCTGTACTGGTTTACCTGGTGTATCCGCAGCACCATCTCGGTGCTGGTCACTACCTTGATTGCGGTGATCTGGCAGCTGGGACTGA
>JASJKW010000362.1:0-3481 GCA_037621305.1 Pseudomonas sp. | reverse complement strand
CCTGGATTCGACCCCCGCTCAGGCCCTGCGCAACAGCCTGCAGCTTGCCAGACACGCCGAACAGCTGGGCTACCAGCGCTTCTGGGTGGCCGAGCATCACAACATGGTTGGTATTGCCAGCGCCGCCACCTCGGTGGTTATCGGCTACCTGGCCGCCGGCACAGAACGGATTCGCCTTGGCTCGGGCGGCATCATGCTGCCGAACCACTCGCCGCTGCAGATCGCGGAGCAGTTCGGCACCCTGGAATCGCTGTATCCCGGTCGTATTGATCTGGGGCTGGGGCGCGCACCCGGCACCGACATGGCCACCGCCCGCGCACTGCGCCGCAGCCGTACCGATGGTGAGGACTTTCCGCAGATGCTCGAAGAGCTTCGCCATTATTTTGCCGAACCGGAGCCGGGTCAGCGCCTGGTCGCCGTGCCCGGCGCCAGCCTTGATGTGCCCATCTGGCTGCTCGGCTCCAGCACCTTCAGTGCCCAGCTGGCCGCCAGTCTCGGGCTGCCCTTCGCCTTTGCCGGACAGTTCTCTCCAGACTATCTGATGGCCGCCATGCGCGCCTATCAGGACCACTTCGTACCCTCGAACACCTTGCAGCAACCCCACGCCATGCTCGGCATCAATGCCTTTGTCGCTGAAACCCGTGACGAAGCCCATTACCTGGCCAGCTCGCACCAGCAGTCGTTCCTCAACATGATCCGTGGCGAACGTGGTCAACTGCGGCCCCCGGTCGAAGACATGGATACACTGTGGCAGCCCCATGAGCGCCATCAGGTGCTGTCGACCCTGGCTGGCACCCTGATCGGTGATGAGCAGACGGTTGCCCAACAGATGGCCGACCTGCTGGAGCGCAGCGGTGCCAACGAGCTGATCGTCAATAGTCCTATCTATGACCAGGACAAACGCTGTGACAGTTATCGTCGTCTGATGGCTGCCGCCTCCCGTCTCTGAGCGGCCCGCCAAGATAGCCCGAACGATGCTCACCACGGGGATGACTTACCAGGTGCCGGATCAGGATCTGGGTATCCGTCTGTCACGTATGCCGGCAATAGTGCAGAGCCGCTTCGTGATCAACCAGATACACAGCACCAGCGCGAGATAATAGATTGCCGAAGCGGCGACAACCGGCGTAGAATGCGTCGCGTTGCGGGTGTAGCTCAATGGTAGAGCAGAAGCTTCCCAAGCTTACGACGAGGGTTCGATTCCCTTCACCCGCTCCATGACTTCGGTTTTTCCTCGATTGACTCTCAGCTTCCCCCTGCCCCCGCTCACACAAGAAAGAGCCTTGGGCGCAGCCAAAACCCCAGAAAATCTCGGCAGGCCCAACAGGTCATCCGCGCATTTCAGCGCGGTGCTCGGCGGATGGTTTTGACCAGATCCTCGGGGGTGATCGAGCCGACGATATTGGCGCCACTGCCGGGCTGCGGCAGGTTGAGGATATTGCCCTTGATCTTGCCGATAACGTGCATTTCACAAGGCTTGCAGTCGAACTTCAACGTCAGCACTTCATCGCCATGCACCAGCTGCATAGGCGCTACCTTGGTGCGCACACCGGTCACACCCTTGGCCTGTTTCGGACACAGGTTGAAAGAGAAACGCAGGCAGTGCTTGGTGATCATCACCGGCACTTCGCCGGTTTCTTCATGCGCTTCATATGCCGCATCGATCAGCTCCACACCGTAGCGCCGATAGAAGGTGCGGGCCTTCTCGTTGTAGACGTTGGCCAGGAAAGTCAGGTGCGATTGCGGATAGACCGGTGGCGGAACGCTGACCGGTTTACGGCTGCCGTGCGGGAAAGCGGCGATGCGCGCCTCGCTCAGCTTTTCGATCAGCTCGCGGCGCAGGCCCTTGAGCTGCGAATTGGGCACGAAAGGAACGAAGGAAGCGGCAATCTCGACGTGCTCGGCGTGGTATTGGGTTGTACCCAGCTGACCCAGCAGGTCGCGGAGCTGCTCCTCAGCCTGCTCGGGCTTTTTCGCCGGTTCGAAAGGACCATCCAGCTGGCTGCTGATGCTGATACCTTCTTCGCTGGTGACGCTGAGTTTGAGGCTGTCTGCGCTCAGTTCAGCCTGCCAGCGCAGACCAATGCGGCGCTCGGCCGAGACTTTCTGCAAAGCCTGCTGCCAGTTGTGATCAAGGTTGCGACTGAGCGTCTGCGGCAGCCGCGCACGTTGCAGCTGTTCCGGCATCTCGTTGGGCTCGATACGGTACTGCCAGCGCGGCTGACCGTCCTCTTCGAAGCGGGCCAGCTCCTGAGCGATGTTGGCCCGAAAGCCCACCACTTCCCGCTTGACCAGTACGTTCAGGCCATCGCCGTTGGACAGCGGCTCATGGGTCACGGCCAGCAGATCGTTCTTGCGCACCTGTTGCAGCTCACCTACCACCAGCCCGGTAAAGGTCGGCGAGTCGAAGGCACCGATATCGATCTTGCGGTCACTGACAAAGTAGTCGGTGCTGCCACGGTGAAAGGTCTTGTCCGGGTCGGGTACGAAGAAGTGCGCGGTGCGGCCACTGGAAGCGCGGGCCAGATCGGGACGCCCTTCCAGAATCTCGTCCAGTCGCTGGCGGTAATAGGCCGTGATGTTCTTCACGTAACCCATGTCCTTGTACCGCCCTTCAATCTTGAATGAGCGCACGCCGGCGTCAATCAGCGCCAGCAGGTTGGCGCTCTGATTATTGTCCTTCATGGACAGCAGGTGTTTTTCGTAAGCGACAACGCCGCCGTGTTCGTCCTTGAGGGTGTACGGCAAACGGCAGGCCTGAGAGCAGTCTCCGCGGTTGGCACTGCGGCCGGTCTGGGCGTGGGAAATATTGCACTGCCCGGAGAAAGCCACACACAGCGCACCGTGAATGAAAAACTCGAGTGTGGTATCCACCTCCTCATGAATGCTGCGGATCTGCTGCAGGTTCAGTTCGCGGGCCAATACCAGCTGCGAGAAGCCGGCCTGACCGAGGAAGCGAGCCTTGTCCAGAGTACGGATATCGCACTGGGTGCTGGCGTGGATTTCGATCGGCGGGATGTCCAGTTCCAGGATGCCCATATCCTGAATGATCAGCGCATCCACACCGGCATCGTACAACTGGTGGATCAGCAGGCGCGCACCTTCCAGCTCGTCGTCATGCAGGATGGTGTTGAGCGTGACGAAGATGCGCACATGGAACAATCTGGCGAAGCGCACCAACTCGGCGATATCGGCCACGCTGTTTTCAGCGTTGTGCCGGGCACCGAAGCTCGGGCCGCCGATATAGATGGCATCAGCGCCGTGCAGAATGGCCTCACGGGCGATGGCGACATCCCGGGCTGGGCTGAGCAATTCGAGGTGGTGCTTGGGTAGGGACATGGACAGAGACCGCGCTGAGATGAAAGCCGGCGATTGTAGCCCGATTGGGCTGAGGCTGCACGGTCAGGTGATACGCGGACAGTCATGGCGATCTCTCGCCATGACTGGTTCAGTTCAACTCAGTTCGCTCCGCAGGTAGGCA
>JASJKW010000361.1:0-3173 GCA_037621305.1 Pseudomonas sp. | reverse complement strand
CAGCTGGCTGTACAGCTCAGGTCCAACGATATCCTGCTCCGGCAGCGCCAGCTGGGTGCGCATGAGCATGGCCAGCACACCACCGACCAGGAAGAAGAACAGCCCGGTGACAATGAACCGCAGCCCAACAGAAGTGTGGTTCACTGCCGCCAGCTGGCCAATGCCCGGCAGATTGGCCCAGACCCGCTCGAAATCTGCGTGCAGCTGTGCGTTGCGTTTCTGCTGCTCACTCATCAGCCGTTGCTCCTTCCAGCCAGGCGTCAAACTCTCCAGGTGCATGGGCCCGAACGGTGAATTTCATATGTGCATGGCCAGTGCCACAAAACTCCGCGCACTGGCCGTAATACAGACCCGGTTCATTCGCCTGCAGCCGCAACACATTGGTCCGCCCCGGCAGCATGTCCAGCTTTCCGCCCAAGCGGGGCACCCAGAAAGAGTGGATGACATCCTTGCTGGTCAGATGCAGATCCACCGGCATGCCCGCCGGGATGTGCAATTCGTCGCGCAACCGAATCTCGCTGCCGGGATAGCTGACATCCCACCACCATTGCCGCGCAGTCACATCGATGCGCAGCGGCTCACCTTCCGCCAGTGGCAGAGGCAACATGCGATGACCGATGGGAATGCCGAAGGCCAGTAGCAGCGTGATGCTGGTAATCGGCAGAATCAGCCCACCGCCGATGACCCAGCGATTCTGGATGCGCTGCGCCTGTTCATCCGACACCTCGCCCGGCGAGCGTCGCAAGGCATGCAGCCACAGGGTCACCAGCACTATCAGGGTAATCACGGAAAATCCGGCCATGGCCCACCATAGACCCGCAGCCCCAGCAGCAGAAGGTCCGGCTGGATCCAGCGCCGAATAAGGTCCGCTGCAACCGGTCAACAGAAAGCCGAGACCGGCGCTGGCTGCTAGGCTTGAGATATATCTGCGACGACGCGGCTGAACAGGAGAATCCTTTGCATGATGTCTGAATCCATCGCCAGCAAGATGTCGATTGGCGGCCACCCGATCCACCCCATGCTCATCCATTTTCCGGTCGCCGCGCTGATCGGACTGATTGGTACCGATATCGGATTTGTGCTCACCGGGGATCAATTCTGGGCCAGGGCCGGCCTGTGGCTGGTCGGGGTAGGTACCGTCGGCGGCTGGGTGTCGGGCACCGTCGGGCTGCTGGATCTGCTTATCGTGCGGGAGATACGCCGGTTGATCACCGCCTGGTGCCATGCGGTACTGGCAGTGATGCTGCTGTCGCTGGCGTCGTTGAACTGGTTGATGCGTCTTGGTGAGGCCGATGCGGCCATCCTGCCCTGGGGATTGTTTCTCTCGGTACTGAGCGGCCTGGTCATTGGTGCCACCAGTCTGTTCGGCGGCCAGCTGGTGTATGACCACGCTATTGGGGTGGACTTCGAGGAAGCGCCGGAGCCGCCCCAGCCGAAATGAAGGATTGAGCTGTCGTAATGCGCTCTTCATAGCGGCAGCTCCACCGCCGGTTTGGCCAGCACCAGCCAGAGAATCAGCGACAAGAGCGTGCATGCCACCACTGCAGCAGAGATGCACCAGCCACGCAGTGGGCGGGCTTTTTTCTGCTCCATCTTCATTATCAATAATCCAACCGAGACGTGGCAGACCACCAGCCCTGTCACTGCCGTGAGCTTGGCGACCAGCCAGCCATCCACAGTGCCATCCACCACAAAGACCAGGGTCCCGGCGATGATCGCCAGCAGCGCAGCGGGGGTAGCAATACGGGTGAAAACGAAGCGCTCGATCGAGTTGTGTGGATTGACGCGCACTTCCACTGGCGAGTGACGCGCTTCATGGCTGGCGATCAACGCCGGCAGATACAACAGCGAAGCCACCCAGAACACCAGCGCGATGATGTGCAGCACCAGAAACCAGAGCATTCGGAGTCAACTCCTGTCATCTCACGAGTCAGTGAACCTGGCCGGTAAGCGAGGCCGAGGAGACGATTTGGAATTGTTAAGCGCCTCCCTGAAACGTCGGACAACGGGAGTCCGTGGTTGGTGCCAGTGAATTTGGCGCAGGAAGTTGCAGGAAGTTACAGGCGTTGGGGAAATGGAAGGCATTCCCACGCGGAGCGTGGGAACGATCGGTAAGCAGTTCTCCGCGGCGACGCGGGCGCAGATTACAGCGGCTTGCCCCGATTACCATGAGCAGCAACGAACTGCTGGATATCGGTGAGGCTGTTCGGCAACACGGTGCAACGCTCCGCACGCTCGAACAGGTCCGCCAGATGCGCCGGCAAGTGCGGCTCATCCAGACCGGCCTTGCGCACCGCTTCCGGGAATTTGACCGGATGAGCGGTGCCCAGGGTGATCATCGGCGTGCTCATGCTGCGACGGCATTCGCGCGCCGCGTGCACACCAATCGCCGTATGCGGATCAAGCAGTTCGCCGCAATCACGATACACCTCGGCAATGGTCGCGCAGGTCGCTGCATCATCCACTGCCAGCGAGTCGAACAGCCGACGAGTCTCAGTCCAGCGCTCGTCTTCCACCGACAACTTGCCGGTCTGCTTGAAGTTCTCCATCAGCTCCTTGACCAGGGCACCGTTGCGACCATGCATATCAAACAGCAGGCGCTCGAAGTTGGACGACACCATGATGTCCATCGACGGCGACAGGGACGGATGCAGTGTGTCCTTGTCGTAGCGATTGCCGCTCATGAAGCGGTGCAGGATATCGTTGCGGTTGGTGGCCACCACCAGCTGGCTGATCGGCAGACCCATGTTGCGCGCCAGATAGCCGGCAAAGATATCGCCGAAGTTGCCGGTCGGTACCGAAAACGCCACCGAACGCGCCGGACCGCCCAGCTGCAACGCGGCATGGAAGTAGTAAACGATCTGGGCCATGATCCGTGCCCAGTTGATCGAGTTCACCGCCACCAGGCGGGTGCCCTTGAGGAAGCCCTGGTCGGCGAAGCTATCCTTGACCATCTCCTGGCAGTCGTCGAAGTTGCCTTCGATGGCGATGTTGTGGATGTTGTCACCGAAGATGGTGGTCATCTGGCGACGCTGCACCTCGGACACGCGCTGGTGCGGATGCAGGATAAAGATGTCGACGTTGTCGCAACGGCGGCAGCCTTCGATGGCCGCCGAGCCGGTGTCACCCGAGGTCGCTCCGATGATCACCACACGCTCGCCGCGCTTGGCCAG
>JASJKW010000360.1:0-15310 GCA_037621305.1 Pseudomonas sp. | reverse complement strand
GGCGGGAGACGGGAAAACTTTAAGACCAGACTGAATCAATCAGCCTGAGAAACGTGTTACGGAGAATGGCGTCATATCGATCGCCGGCGTCTCCCCCTCCATCATCTGCGCCAACAGCTCACCGGTCGCCGGCCCCAGAGTGAAGCCCTGATGACCATGCCCGAACGCCAGCCACAGTCCTGGTTTGCCCGGTGCGGGCCCAATCACCGGCTTCATATCCGGCATGCAGGGCCGTGCGCCCTTCCCGGGCTCAGCATCGCGCCGTTTGCCCAGCGGGAACAGCTGGCGTGCAGCACGCTCGGCCGCCGCCAGCTGCTTATACTTGGGAGGCGCATCCAGATCGGCTAGCTCCGCGCCAGTCGTCAGGCGAATTCCGGCTCGCATCGGCTCGAGCAGAAAGCCCTTCTCTGCATCCATTACCCAGTGATTGAGCACAGCTCCCTGCTCTGTCGAATAATGCATGTGATAGCCACGTTTGACGAACATCGGCACCTTGATGCCCAGGCCCGACATCAATTTGGCCGACCAGGGTCCCATAGCCACCACCACCTGTTCCGTTTCCAGTGTTTCTTCACTGGTCACCACGCGCCAGCCGGCACCTGTCTGAATCACGTCCTCGACACTGGCCCGCAACAGACGGCCTCCCTGCTCTTCGAAGTTGCGCGCATAGGCTTGCACCAGCGCGCCCGGATCCGACACCATCCACGGCTGAGTCCAGTGAATGGCCCCCACCAGCCCCTCTCCCAGATGCGGCTCTACCGCACGCAACTCTGCAGCGTTGAGCACCTGGTATTCCACCCCGAAGCGTCCCCGATCCTCATTTGCCTGGGCCAGCCGCTCATCCAGTGCCTTCTGCGTTCGATACAGCTCCAGCCAACCGCCCTTGCGCACCAGCGCCTCCGCTCCGGCAGCGTCGATCATCGGCGCATGGGCATCCTGGCAACGCATGATCAGCGACGCCCACTCCTCCACAATACGCTCATAACGTGCTCCACCGGAGTTGAGCCAGTACTGCAACAGCGGGCCAGCCGCATTGGCCATGCCCGTTGGCCGATAGCGAATATCCACCTCACGGTTGGGCAGCACGCGCAGCAACGTGCCTATATCGCGCGGAAAGGCATAAGGGCGCACCGCCTCGCGCTGGATGATCCCCGCGTTGCCGAAGGAGGTTTCACGCCCCGGCTCACGGCGGTCGACCAGCGTCACGGCATGGCCGCGACGCACCAGATGCCAGGCTACGGAAACGCCGATCATACCGGCGCCAAGAACGGTGATATTACGCGACATGACGGTCTCCCTGGTTGCACATCAAAAAGCCTTCGGTAACAGGGCCAGCATGGCGGAGAGTCTAGCCTGATCTAAGCAGCATGGCGGCAACCTCTTCTCGGCGGAATGCACCGGGGTTTGAAATCAGCCATGCTCCGGCACTTTGCCAGCCACGCGCGTATCCAGCGTGTACCCCCTGCCCTTTTCCGGTAGCATAGCGGCTATTGTAATAGCCTGGAATTCATCCCCATGACCGATCGCATTACCCTGATCCGGCCTGACGACTGGCACATTCATCTTCGTGACGGCGCAGCCTTGCCGCACACGGTTGCCGATGCTGCCCGACACTTTGCTCGCGCCATCATCATGCCCAACCTGGTGCCGCCGGTGCGCGATGGACAGCAGGCCGACGAGTACAAGTCACGCATCCTTGCCGCCCGCCCCCAGAACAGTCAGTTTGATCCACTGATGGTGCTGTATCTGACCGACCAGACATCACCCGAGATCATTCGGCAGGCATGGCAACAGCGCCAGGCGATCGCCGCCAAACTCTACCCCGCCGGAGCCACGACCAATTCGGATTCCGGCGTGACTGCGCTGGAGAAGATCTATCCCGCTCTGGAGGTCATGGCCGAGGTAGGTATGCCGCTGCTGGTGCACGGTGAGGTGACCCACGCCGACGTGGACATCTTCGACCGGGAAAAGGCTTTTATCGACCAGCAGCTGGTGGCCCTGACCGAGCGCTTCCCGACACTGAAAGTCGTGTTCGAGCACATCACTACCGCCGATGCCGTGGATTTCGTGCGCAGCGCCTCTGATCAGGTCGGTGCAACCATTACAGCTCATCACCTGCTGTATAACCGCAACCACATGCTGGTCGGCGGTATTCGTCCGCATTTCTATTGCCTGCCGATTCTCAAGCGCCAGCGCCATCAGCAAGCGCTGGGCGATGCCGTGGTGTCCGGCTCCAGCAAGTTCTTCCTCGGTACCGATTCAGCCCCCCATGCCCGCCACGCCAAAGAGGCCGCTTGCGGCTGTGCTGGCTGCTACAGTGCCCATGCGGCAATCGAGTTGTACGCTGATGCCTTCGATGAGCTGGGAGTGCTGGACAAACTGGAAGGCTTCGCCAGTCTGCATGGCCCGGACTTCTATGGTCTGCCGCGCAATACCGATAGCATTACCCTGGTGCGTGAGCCTTGGACCGTGCCAGCCACCCTGCAGCTCGGCGAGCAGGAACTGGTGCCGCTACGTGCGGGTGAAACCATCCAATGGCGGGTCGTTTGACCCCCTTTCGAATTTAAGGACGCTGTGTGAGCGAGTTTGATTACGACAACGATGCAATGGACGATGCGCCTTATGCTGGCAGCAACAAGCCGCCAATGGCCTATCGGTTCCGCGGTTTTCTGCCGGTAGTGGTGGACGTGGAAACCGGTGGTTTCAACTCGGCGACCGACGCCTTGCTGGAGATTGCCGCCACGCCGATTCTGATGGATGACGATGGACAGGTTTATCCAGACCAGACACACTTTTTCCGTGTTGAGCCGTTCGAAGGCGCCAATGTCGAACAGGCCGCACTGGATTTCACCGGCATCAAGCTTGATCACCCCCTGCGCATGGCCGTAAGCGAAAGCCATGCGCTGACGGAAATCTTCAAACATGTACGCAAGGCTGTGAAGTCCGCTGGCTGCAAACGCGCCGTTCTGGTCGGGCACAATGCCTTCTTTGATCTTGGTTTCCTGAATGCGGCGGTTGAGCGCACCGAGACCAAACGCAACCCCTTCCACCCCTTCTCCTGTTTCGATACCGCGACCCTCGGTGGTCTTGCCTACGGTCAGACTGTGCTGGCCAAGGCGTGCAGTGCCGCTGATATAGAGTTTGATGGCCGCGAGGCCCATTCGGCACGTTATGACACTGAAAAGACCGCCGAACTGTTCTGCACCATCGTCAATCGCTGGCGTGACATGGGTGGCTGGCCGCTGGTGTAAATCCGTGTGCTTGCCGGCCGGATAATTTCATTCCGGTCGGCTACACTCTAGAGCGACAGGCCAATGGCTGCTCTGCAAACCCCGGAACCGGCGCCTTCAAGGCAGACTGGTAGGCATAAGAACAAGGAATAACTCCAATGAAATTCAAAGCACTCTCGTATATTTTCTCCGCCGCGCTGGGTTACGCCGCTGTAGCGGCTACCCCCGCTGTCGCTCAGCAGAACTTCATCACCATAGGTACAGGTGGTCAGACTGGTGTCTATTATGTTGTCGGCCAGTCGATGTGCCGCCTGGTCAACCGCAACAGCAATGAGCATGGCATTCGTTGCAACGCACCTTCCAGCGGCGGCTCGGTCGCCAACGTCAACGCCATTCGTGGTGGCGAGATGGACATGGGCGTGGTGCAGTCCGACATTCAATATAAAGCCTATGAAGGCATCGAGAACTTTGCCGACGCCGGTGAATTCAAGGAAATGCGCGCCGTATTTGCGCTACATGGCGAGCCACTGACCATCGTCGCCCGCCGCGATGCGGACATCGAGCACGTCAAGGATCTCAAGGGCAAGCGCTTCAATATCGGTAACCCTGGTTCCGGCCAACGCGACACCATGGATGTGGTCATGGACGCGCTGGGCTGGACCATCAAGGACTTTGCCCTGGCATCCCAGCTGTCCGCCTCGGAACAGGCCGCTGCGCTCGGCGACAACAATATCGACGCCATGGTCTACGTGGCCGGTCACCCCAACGGCTCCATCCAGGAAGCCACCACAACAGTGGACTCGGTAATCGTTGCCGTGAATGGTGAGGAGATCGACGGCATCATCGCCGCACAGCCGTATTATGCGAAAGCAATCATCCCTGGCGGCATGTATCGTGGCAACGACAAGGACATTGAAACCTTTGGTGTGCGCGCGACCATGGTGACCTCTGCCAAGGTGCCGGATGAAACCGTATACCAGACCGTCAAGGCAGTATTCGACAACTTCGACCGGTTCAAACGCCTGCACCCGGCCTTTGCCACCCTGGACGAACAGGAAATGATCAAGGAAGGCCTGTCCATCCCGTTGCATGACGGCGCCGTGCGTTATTACAAGGAACGCGGCTGGATGTAATCCTCCATTCCGGGTTTGCTCATTGCGGCAAGCCCGGAATTCTTGCCCGATATAGAGCACAGGGAATAGTCAATGACCGACTCTGCCAAACGTGATGATCTGCTTACCGAGCTGGATGATCTGGTCGCCACAAGCGACACCGGCGCACGCAAACCCCATGGTGTTACCGGAAAACTGCTGCTATCCGTAGCGGCCTTCTGGTCGCTGTTTCAACTCTGGATCGCTTCTCCGCTCCCCTATATGGTCGGCTTTGGCGTATTCAACAGTACCGAAGCCCGCTCCATCCACCTGGCGCTGGCGGTTTTTCTGGGCTTCATGGCCTTCCCGGCCTTTCGTCGTTCGCCACGTGATCACGTGCCCCTGACGGACTGGCTGATGGCCTTGGCAGGTGCTTTCTGCGCCGCCTATATCTACCTATTCTATGCAGCGCTGGCCGAACGCCCTGGCAGCCCTACCACCATCGATGTGGTGGTCGCCCTGGTGGGTCTGGTGCTGCTGCTGGAAGCGACCCGTCGCGCCCTGGGTCCTCCGCTGATGATCGTGGCGCTGGTCTTCATTGTCTATTCCGTCGCCGGCCCCTACATGCCCGGCATGCTCGCCCACCGCGGTGTCAGCTTCACTTCCCTGGCCAACCATCAATGGCTGAGCACCCAAGGCGTATTCGGTATTGCTCTGGGCGTGTCCACGAGTTTCGTATTCCTGTTTGTACTGTTCGGCTCGCTGCTGGACAAGGCCGGCGCAGGCAACTACTTCATCAAACTGGCCTTTTCCCTGCTCGGCCACTATCGCGGCGGCCCAGCCAAGGCCGCGGTAGCCGCCTCCGGCATGACCGGTCTGATTTCCGGCTCCTCCATTGCCAACACAGTGACCACCGGCACCTTCACCATTCCGATGATGAAGCGCGTCGGCTATACCGCAGAACAGGCCGGCGCAGTTGAAGTGTCCGCATCGGTGAATGGCCAGATCATGCCGCCGGTGAGGGGGGCTGCGGCTTTTCTGATGGTTGAGTATGTCGGCATTTCCTATACCGAAGTCATCACGCATGCCTTCCTGCCGGCGATGATTTCCTATATCGCCTTGTTCTATATAGTGCATCTGGCTGCATTGAAAGCCGGTATGCAGGGACTCCAGAGCAGCAACCCGGAACACCCCCTCATACGCAAAGTACTTGGTTTCCTTACCGGCCTGTTGTTGATCATGGGCTTGTCGTTTGCCGTATATTACGGTCTGGGCTGGTTGAAGCCTCTCCTGGGCGTTTATGCCTCTTGGGCCATCGCTGCCGGGCTCGCTATTGCCTACATCTTGCTGCTGCGGATCGGCTCACGCTATCCCGACCTGGATCTGGATGATCCCAACTCGCCTGTAGTATCCATGCCTCAGACCAGGCCAACCCTGATGACTGGCCTGCATTTCATCCTGCCGGTGATAGTGCTGGTCTGGTGCCTGATGGTCGAACGTCTCTCACCCGGCCTGTCGGCATTCTGGGCAACGGTGTTCATGATCGTCATCATGATTACTCAGCATCCGCTCATTGCGCTGTTTCGCAAGGAGCAGGACCTGGGACATAACATCCGTCGCGGCTTCCGCGATTTTTGGGAAGGCCTGGTTGCCGGCGCCCGCAACATGATCGGCATCGGGATTGCCACCGCTACTGCAGGGATCATTGTCGGTGCCGTCTCGCAGACGGGGGTCGGGCTGGTCCTGGCTGACCTGGTGGAAGTCCTGTCCATGGGCAACCTGCTGTTGATGCTCGCGCTCACAGCAGTGCTCAGCTTGATACTCGGCATGGGCCTGCCCACTACGGCCAACTATATCGTGGTATCGGCGCTGCTCGCGCCAGTGATCGTCACCCTGGGGCAGCAGAACGGTTTGATTGTGCCCTTGATCGCCGTGCACCTGTTCGTGTTCTACTTCGGCATCATGGCGGATGTCACTCCACCTGTCGGCCTGGCCTCATTTGCCGCCGCCGCCATCTCCGGAGGGGACCCGATCCGCACCGGCTTCCAGGCCTTCTATTACAGTCTGCGTACCGCTGCCCTGCCCTTCCTGTTCATCTTCAATACCGACCTGCTGCTGATCGATGTGAGCTTCACTTACGGGCTGATCATTTTCGTAGTGGCAACGGTGGCCATGCTGATTTTCGCTGCAGCCACCCAGGGCTGGATGATTACCCGAAGCCGCTGGTATGAAAGCGCACTGCTGCTGCTGGTTGCCTTCACATTGTTCCGCCCGGGATTCTGGATGGACATGGTGCATGATCCCTACCGCTCCATACCGCCGACAGAGATTGCCCAGGCGCTGGATCGGGTGGATGACGACAGCAACCTGCGCATGCAGATCAGAGGCCTGGATGACATCGGCAATCCAACCACCTTCTACCTGCTGGTGCCGATTCCAGATGGCGCAACCGGCGAAGAGAAGCTGGAGAATCTGGGGCTTACATTGATGCAGGAGGGTGACAGAACACTGGTGGACCTGGTGGCCTACGGCAGTCTGGCGTCGGAGCTGGGCTTTGACTTTGATCAGGAGATCATCGAGGTGCTGGCACCTGTTGATCGCTATCGCAAGGAATGGATGTGGATACCCGGTTTCCTGGTATTCGCCCTGGTTGTAGGCCTGCAGTGGCGCCGACGCCCTGCGGCCGCCACCACCCCGGCCTGAAAAGGAGTTAGCTCATGTACAAGGTGATATTGGTTCCCGTTGACATCAATCACAAGGGATCCTGGGCCAAGTCATTGCCCACCGCGATACAACTGTGCCAGACCTATGGCGCAACGCTGCATCTGGTCAGCATTCTGCCGATCATCGGCATGCCGATGGTGGATGGGTTCTTCCCCAAGGAATTCACCGCTACGGCAAAAAAGACCATGAAGGATGCTCTGCGGGAGTTTGCTGCCAAACAGGTGCCCGCCGACATGAAGGCACAGCTGATCGTCGCGGATGGCAAAGCCTATGAAGGGATTCTGCGCGTGGCCAAGAAGATCAATGCCGACCTGATCGTCATGTCCACCCATAAACGCAAGCGCATCGAGGACTATCTGGTCGGCACCAACGCCATGCGCGTGTTGCAGCAGTCGAAAGTGTCAGTGTTGGTGGTGCGCTGAGCCTGCGCAATGGACGCTGCCGCCTGCTCTGCGCTGAAACCGGGACGCTGAGCGTCCCGGCATGCATTCCCACGCGGAGCGTGGGAACGATCTAGCGGGAGCCTGCACCCGATTTACGATGGCTCCCATGCTCTGCGTGGGAGCCTGCACCCGGACGCTCCAGCGTCCGAATCGGCCCCCGGATCACATTAGCTCCCATAGCACCACTTGTTCACCGCTACCACACTCAGCCTCGCCGCTTGGGTGGGGCCAGGCCGTCGCCACCATCCAGAACAACCTGGCCCTTCGGCACTGCCGGTTTACGCTTGGCTGCCGGTTTCGGCGTTTTCGGGCGCTTGATCTTCTTCTTGTCTTCCTTTTTCTTCTTCGCCCCAACCGGCTTACCGGAAGCCTTGAGCTTCCTCGGGCCCTTGAAGCTGCCTGCCAACTCCTTGATCACCCGACGCTCAAACTGACGGCGCAGATAGCGCTCGACGCTCGACATCAGACTCCATTCGTGCGGCGCCACCAGAGATATGGCAACACCTTCCGCACCCGCCCTGCCGGTACGGCCCACACGGTGCAGGTAGTCGTCACCACTGCGCGGCATATCGAAGTTGATCACCAGATCCAGCTCGCTGATGTCCAGCCCTCGGGCGGCAACATCGGTCGCCACCAATACCCCACTGCCGACCTCCTTGAAGCGCTCGATGGCCAGTTTGCGGTCTTTCTGATCCTTTTCACCATGCAGCACATACACGCGCAAGCCTTCCACCGCCCGCAGCACACCATTCAGTCGATCGGCCATGACCCGGGTGTTGGTAAAAACAATCGCCTTGCCCGGACATTCATTGAGCAGCAACCATTTGACCAGCGCCTCACGGTGCGCGTTGTCATCGACAGCTATTACCTGCTGACGGATTGCCGGGGTGTCGTCACGCACACTGTCCAGCTCCAGCCAGCGTGGCTCGTTCAGCACCTCAGCGATAATGCGCTTGATCCCGGCATTACCCGTCGTAGCAGAGAACAACATAGTCTGACGCTCGCTCGGACAGGCCCCAGCAATGGCCAGCACATCTTCGCTGAAGCCCATGTCCAGCATGCGGTCCGCTTCATCAATCACCAGGGTCTGAACCGCCGACAGATCAAGCCCGGCGGCACTCAGCTGCTCCAGGGTCCGGCCCGGCGTGGCAACGACGATATCCGGGTTCTTGCGCAGCTTGGCGGCCTGCACCTTGAAGTCTTCACCGCCGATGACCAGCTCAGCCTTGAGAAAGGTGAACCGCGCCAGCTCCTGGATATCCTTGTGGATCTGGCGAGCCAGCTCGCGGGTCGGCGACAGAATCAATGCACGCGGTGACAGCGGCTGACTCTCGTCATCCAGCAGGCGCTGAAGAATCGGTAGAACATAAGCGGCCGTCTTGCCACTGCCGGTCTGGGCGATAACATACAGATCATCACCGGCAACTGCCGGAGGAATCGCAGCAGCCTGAACGTCGGTGGGCTTCTCGAAGGACAGTGCAGTCAATGCCTTGAGCAGGCGTTCATTCAGGGACAATTCGGTAAACACGGGCTTTCCTTCTGGAAAAAACAATGCGAAATGCCCGCCAGTGTACCACTGCATGGGAGAAATTCCGGTATGGAGTTTTCCCGGACCAGCTGACATAACCCCTTGCGGCTTTCATGATAGAATCGCTCCCCTTCCGAGCTTCGGCTGGCATTACGCATACGCAGGAACCCCATGGCAATAATCACCCGCCCCGGCCCATCCCGCCGCTTTTCCATCGCGCCGATGATGGACTGGACTGACGCCCATTACCGCTACTTTGCCCGCCTCATCAGCCGGCATGCCTTGCTGTACACGGAGATGGTGACCACCGGCGCGGTACTGCATGGCGATCGCTCGCGCTTGCTCGGCTACAGCGCCGAGGAGCAACCGCTGGCCTTGCAACTGGGTGGCAGCAATGTGCAGGAACTCGCGCAGTGCGCTCAGCTGGCTGAGCAGACCGGTTTTGCCGAGGTGAACCTGAATGTCGGCTGCCCCAGCGACCGCGTGCAGAACAATCTGATCGGCGCTTGCCTGATGGGCCATCCCGAGCTGGTGGCTGATGGGGTCAAGGCGATGCTGGATAGCTGCAGCCTGCCGGTCACAGTAAAGCACCGGATCGGCATCAACGGCCGCGACAGCTATGGGGAGCTGTGTGATTTTGTCGGCCAGGTCCAGGAAGCAGGCTGCGATACCTTTATCGTGCACGCCCGCATCGCCATTCTCGAAGGCCTGTCACCCAAGGAAAACCGCGATATCCCACCGCTGCGCTACGAGGTGGTGCATCAGTTGAAGGCCGACTTTCCACAGCTTGAGATCATTCTCAATGGCGGACTGACCGATCTGGATGTCATGCAAGAGCACCTGCAGCTGCTGGATGGCGTGATGGTGGGCCGCGAGGCCTATCACAACCCCTATTTGATGGCCGAGGTGGATCGGCGCATCTATGCCGATGACACGCCCGTGCTCAGTCGTATCCAGGTGCTTGAAGCCCTGCGCCCCTACATTGCTGCACATATCGCTCAAGGCGGCGTCATGCACCATGTTACCCGGCATATACTCGGACTGTTTCAGGGGCTACCGGGCGCGCGGTATTTCCGCCGACAGCTGAGCACCGAAATCCACCGCACCGATCGACCGCTTGAGCTGTATGACCGCCTGGTCACCGAGATGGCCGCTCGTCTGCAACCCCAGGATTGCTCACCGCAACAGGCTTGAGGTAAGGTCGAAGACACTTTCTTCGCAACCTCCGCAGGCCATCATGACAAGCAAACTGGACAGTCTTCGTCAGCACACGCTGATTGTTGCCGACACCGGCGATATCGATGCCATTCGTACTCTGCAACCGGTGGATGCCACCACCAACCCTTCACTCCTGCTGAAGGCCGCGCAACAGGCTGATTACGTTCACCTACTGGATCAGGCCTTGCACCAGGCATCCGGTAGCTACCAGCAGATATCTGACGCCTGTGACCACTTTGCCGTGGCCGTCGGCAGCGAAATCATCAAACTGGTGCCAGGCCGGGTATCCACGGAGGTCGACGCCCGGCTATCCTTCGATCGCGCAGCAACTCTCGACAAGGCGCGCAAACTGATCACACTCTATGAGCAGGCTGGCGTAACCCGCGATCGGGTATTGATCAAGATTGCTGCCACCTGGGAGGGCATCCAGGCCGCTGCGGAGCTCGAGCGCGAGGGCATCCAGTGCAACCTCACGCTGCTGTTCTCCTTTGCTCAGGCCCAGGCCTGTGCCGATGCCGGTGTGTTCCTCATTTCGCCCTTCGTCGGCCGTATCTATGACTGGCACAAACACCGCGACGGCGTAGATTACCAGGGTGCTGATGACCCGGGTGTGCAGTCAGTGGCACGCATTTTCCGCTACTACAAGCAGCATATGTACGCGACCGTGGTGATGGGGGCCAGCTTCCGTAATATCGGGCAGATCGAGTCGCTGTGCGGCTGTGATCGCCTGACCATCAGCCCCGCCCTGCTACAGCAGTTGTCTGAAGAGTCCGGCAGCCTTGCCCCGTCCGAGCTGCTGACCAGCCCATCAGAAGATCCACGGCAGGTACTGGATGAGCCGGCGTTCCGCTGGGCGCACAATGAAGATGCCATGGCCACGGAAAAACTGGCCGAAGGTATTCGTGCCTTTGCTGCGGATCAACTCAAGCTGGAAAGGTTGCTGTCTGAACGGGCTGCGTCAACAGCCTGATTCGAGGGTACCGACCAGGTCGGTGAAGGCTGCGCGGTTGTGCTCGTTGAGGTCCATCAGAATACGATGTGCCTCCAGCACCCGGTCCTTCACCTGATCCTCGGACAACATCTGTCCAGGCAGATCATGCAGCTCGGTATCGGTAGGCGTGGTTTCAGTCACGATATTGAAAATCTGATCAAATCCCATGCTCTGCAACAGCCGGTTCATGTCTTCATGGGTTGAAACCAGCGTCGGCAACAGCCCGACCCGATTATTGGAAAGAATTGACAGCTTGGCCAGCAGGCCCAGTGAAGTACTGTCGATTCCATGGGTTTCGGTCAGATCAATGACGATGGATTCAAAAGTCAGAGCGCTGAAGATCTTTTCGATATAGGCATCAAGAGCCGCGCACAGGGTAAGGCGTACATCGCCAATGAATTTGAGAACAAAAGTGCCTTCAGATTCAGCGAACTGAATCCTGCCTGTGGTCATCATTCCGGTGTCCTGCTCAACAACAATACAGAGATGTCATCCGGCATCACCCTGGACTGTTCGAGTCCAAGCAATTGCATAAAGGTCTGCATATCACCTCCTGCCTGCCCAACCAGCATGGGCAACCGGTCTTCCTTTTCTTTCAGCGTAGCCCCTTCAATGCAATCAAGCACACCATCGGAGCACAGCGTCAGA
This sequence comes from Pseudomonas sp., assembly GCA_037621305.1. Lineage (GTDB taxonomy): Bacteria > Pseudomonadota > Gammaproteobacteria > Pseudomonadales > Pseudomonadaceae > Halopseudomonas. The sequence goes on along the minus strand of JASJKW010000360.1, from coordinate 3,437 downwards.
GAGAACTGGGGTGGCAAGGGTATCTGGTGGTTTTCATATTCCGCCTCGACAAACAGCCCTACCGGGCGCCCCTTGCCTTGCAGATATTCTGCCTTACCGTCAACGCACAGCACCGGTAGCGGCAAATGCCCTCCGATGCTGTAGGTCAGCGTCTGCTGCGCTTCATCAATCACCCCGCCCAACATGGTCACATGCTTGCCAAGGTTGCAGCTGATCAGGTTGCGATTGATATGCCCCAGTACATCGGAGGGCTGAAAGTCAATCGGCCCCTGCCCGCGCTGCTTACGCTGTTCGTACAGCAGTCGGGTAGTCATGAACTTGAGTAGTACGGTGACAAAAGCCGATGAGGCACCATGTCCGGACACATCGGCCAGATAGAAGGCCAACTGGGTTTCAGATACACGGAAGTAATCGACAAAGTCACCGGAGAGATACAGCGAAGGGATGATGCGGTGTTCGAACAGGTATTCGTTACTTTCCCAGGGCGTGGCCGGTAGCATATTGAGCTGAACCTGGCGCCCTGCGGTCTGGTCGTCCCGCAGCTCGCGAAGATGATTCTCCAGCTCACGGTTGGCCAGCTCGAGGCGTTCGCGAATACGCTGGTTCTCATTGCGCAGGTGGGCGCGATCCAGGGAGCGACGTACCGCATGCTCCAGCACTTCCAGATCAGCCTGAGGCTTGATCAGATAGTCGCTGGCCCCCAGACGCAAGGCTTCGACCACATCGCTCATGACGCCATCATCGGAGATGACCACAACAGGGGTATCCGGTGCCTGCTCGCCAATCTGCGCGAGAAGCTCGAACCCGGTCATGTCCGATATGAACAGATCGCACAGCACCAGCTCGGGAGCATGGGAGGCAACAAGTGCCAACCCTTCCCGGGCATAACTGGCCTGCAGTACTTCGAAGCCACACTGTTCAAGATGAATCGCGATGCTTTGACGAACCATGTCGTCATCATCAATAACCAGCAAGGTAATGCCAGGAAGCTGCATATTTTCCCTACGTCATTGCCAAGAAGCCAGGCAGAACTTCTCAACCACAGGGGTGTATTCGAGTCAGAACGAGCCTGACACCATCAAGGGGCAGACATTACTCCCATCCGCCCTTGCAGGCAACCATAGGCAAGCGTCGAGGGACGACTAAAAGTCGTCCTCCACCTGCCCATCCATGACCTTGTACTCACGATTTTGTAGCCAGGCATTACGGATGAAACGGTACTTGTCGCCACGAATGAGTTTTTCCTGCGACAGCAGGCCCGCGCGCGTATCGACAATATCCACCCCCACCGCGGTGTTGCGGCTTGGTACATGGTCCATCTGACTGCCATAGCTGTAGCCGGCAAACCCTTCAGCAGCAAAGGCGCTGCCGTCACGCAGGGTGCTCGGACCGAAGAAAGGCAACATCACATAAGGACCACTTTCCACACCCCAACTACCCAGGGTCTGACCTAAGTCTTCGTCGTTGCGGCGCAGCCCCATGCGGGTCGCCACGTCAAACACGCCGACCACCCCGACCGTGGTATTCATCAGAAACCGCGACAGGTCCACGCTGGCGTCATGGAATTTGCCCTGCAGCAGATTATTGACCAGGTTCTTCGGTTCGCCGAGGTTATTGAAAACGTTGGTTACACCGTCATTCAACGGGGTCGGCATCGCCCAGTCATAACCCTTGGCGACCGGCTTCAGCACATAGGTATCGAGCGTATCGTTAAACCGGAAAACCACACGGTTGAGGGGTTCCCATGGATCGGGGTTGGGGTATTCAGCAGCGTAGTCACCATCGCCTTCCTGCGCCGAAGCCGGGACAGTCAATGACAATGAGAGCGCTCCGGCCAGTAGACCGCAGGCAGTGGCATTCATCAGGTTCATCAGTGCTTACTCTCCATTCATGCCGTTCATGGCAACGTCTCCGACATCGGACGGCGCGTATGAGCAGCATTGTAATTCAAACCAACAGGCAACTCAGTGAATTTCGCAATACCTGCAAGAAGTCGATCTCGGGGAGACGCTGTCATCGCGCAGGGCTATAGTGTGTCCAAGACCTTTTCGTTAATAAAGGAGTGGCTCATGGCCGAAGAACAACTGAAAGCCCAACTCGAATCCCTGCAGCAGACCCTGAGCGACCCGGAAATCATTCTGACAGCAGAGGAGCGCACTTCGTTGCATGCCTTGGCAGATAATATTGAGACGCGCCTGCTGGTCAGTGAGGGTGGCGAGGACGCGCTCGCCGACCCCAGCCTGGTCGATGGCGTGAACCTGATGATCGAAGAGTTTTCCGAGCGCCATCCGACGCTGGCAGCCACCCTGCAAAACGTCGTGCAAAGCTTGTCGAACATGGGTATCTGAACCTTGTTACTGGCGTGCCAGGCGCATATTGTCCGGTACGCCCGCCTTGGTCGAACGCCAGGGATTGATATCCAACCCGCCCCGGCGCAGATACCGCGCATACACCGTCAATTCACAATCCTCACCCAGCAGCCTATGCAGATCGAGAAAGATCCTCTCGACGCATTGCTCATGGAAGTCTGCGTGCTGCCGGAAGGACACCAGATAGCGCAGCAGACCGGCCTTGTCGATAGCCGGTCCGGCATAACTGATCATCACGCTGCCCCAGTCAGGCTGACCGGTAACCGGACAATTGGATTTGAGCAGGTGACTGTGCAAGGTTTCCCGCGCCCAGCCGCCACCGGGAACCTGTTGCAGCAACGACGGCGAGTACTCATAAGTGTCCACGGACACATCCAGATCATCCAGGCATTCGCCCGGCAGGCGTCCGATACCTTCCTGCTGCAGGTACCCCACGTTCAACAACCGCACCATGACCGGCGCCTGAGCCGTCACGCTCAGGTCGGACTCAAGGGTACGCAGGACATCCGAACGATCGCTGAAGACGGTCTGATTGAACGAGTTGAGATACAGCTTGAAGGATTTTGATTCGACGATGCGCGCATTGGCAGTCACCGGGAAGATGAACTCCACGGCTGCAACTTCCGGCTTGCCCGAGGGTGTCAGCCAGGAAACTTCATAACTGTTCCACACATCCACGCCATGGAATGGCAACTTTTCCGGGTCCAGTCCCAGCCCCTGCCAGATGGGTTGGCGCGGGATCGGATATAACAGTGACGGTGTATAGATACCGTTATAGCTGGTGGTTTTTCCGAGGGGCGATTGTTCTGCCGGATGCATCTGCGGGTCTCCTTCAATGAGACCCGCAAGCATACCCGTGGAGGGCAGCTCAGGCCAATAATCAATAATTACTGGCGCAGGCCCGTGCCGCGTACCAACAGCCGATAACTGAAGAAATAGAGCACCACCACGAACAGCACCATCAACATCAATGCGGTGCCTATATGGATGTCCGACACCCCGAGAATGCCATAGCGGAACGCATTGACCATATGCAGAATCGGGTTGATCAGTGAGACCTTCTGCCAG
>JASJKW010000359.1:0-5269 GCA_037621305.1 Pseudomonas sp. | reverse complement strand
CCTTCACCCAGACCAGTCAGCAATCGCTGGATGCCTTGCTCAAGCCCTTTCGCGAACAGATCGATCAGGTCCGCAGCAAGGTCGAGGACATCCATCACAAGGATACCCAACAGCAGGCAGCGCTGGCGCAGGAGCTGCAACATCTGAAACAGCTGAACCAGCAGATTACTCAGGAGGCGCATGAGCTGAGTACCGCGCTGCGGGGCCAGAAGAAGACCCAGGGCAACTGGGGCGAGCTGATCCTGGAGAATGTGCTGGAGCGCTCCGGTCTGCGAGCCGGGATCGATTTCCAGCGTGAAGTGAGCATGAATACGGCTGATGGCCAGCGTCAGCGTCCAGACGCGCTGGTCTATCTGCCCCAGGACAAGCATTTGATCATCGATGCCAAGGTCTCGCTGAATGCCTATACCCGCTATATCAACAGCGAGGATGACACCGAGCGGCGGGTGGCGCTGGCGGAGCATGTGCATGCTTTCGGCCAGCGTATTCGCGAGCTTTCCGAGCGCAATTATTTCGACCTGCCGGGACTCAACGCACCGGAGATGGTCTTCATGTTTGTGCCCATCGAGTCGGCTTTTGTGGAAGCACTCAAGGCGGATGAGACATTGTTCCAGAAGGCTATTGAACAGAATGTACTGGTTGCCACGCCGACCGCCTTGCTGACCAGCCTCAACATCGTGCGGCAGCTCTGGCGTTTCGAGGACCAGAACCGTCACACCGCCGAACTGGCCGAGCGCGCGGCTCGCATCCATGACAAGTTGCGTACCTTTCTCGGCAGCATGGATCAGATCGAGAAGGGGCTTGATCGAGCGGGTGATGCCTACCGCAGAGCGCGGGATCAGCTGATCAATGGCCGCGGCAATCTGGTCAAGCAGGTCCAGGACTTCAAGGAACTGGGTGTGTCGGTAAAAGGTGAGCTGGGCGAGCACTGGACTGATCGTGCCGTGCTTGAACTCGGGCACGACGCGTCAGCAGATACGCTTTGATGATACTTGAGAAGGACGAACGAGACCCGGCAGGGAGCCGGGTCTTACAGATGGAAGTCGCCGCTGGCTTCGGGCTGGTATTCGATGTCGATGATCTTGAGCTTGAGCGGACGGCCATTGGGGCCAACCCAGTCGATGCTTTGGCCTTTCTTCAGGCCCAGCAGGGCAATACCGACGGGAGCCAGTACCGAAATGGTGCCTTCGGGGCCTGCTTTGTCGGGGTACACCAAGGTCAGGACCATTTCGCGGCCGCTGGTTTCATCCGCGAAGCGCACCGTGGAGTTCATGGTGACCACATCTGGAGCAACGCGCGTGTGACTGACAACCTTGGCCCGCAGCATCTCGTTCTCGAGCGCATCCAGGAGGTCGATCGGCGCGTCCAGGGTATTCAACACCTCATCCAGGCGTTGGACATCCAGACGGGTGAGCACGATAGAAGGTGATTTGCTCATGGCGAACAGCATTACTCCTTGTTGAGAACAATAAAAAAACGATATTTGGGAAACAGGTACAGAAGCCGACAGGACGTCGACATAGATAGACAGTACCAGAATGGCAACTTCTTGCAAGCTCCTCACCGGTTTTGGCGCTTGTGTGGTTTTGCCGTGTCATTCTTGAGGTGGAGAGGATTATATGCACGTGGTGAAACAGGTCGCCTTGTTCGTTCGCACCAATCTTTGGATTGTACCGCTGGCGTTGCTGCTGGCTTGGGGGCTATTCCATTTTCTGGATCCAGCGCCGCCACGTACGCTGGTCATGACCACCGGGGGTGAGAGCGGTGGTTATCATGGTTTCGCACTGGCATTGAAAGAGCGGTTGAATGAAGACGGCTTGACCCTGGAGCTGCGAACCAGCAGTGGCGCGGTGGAGAACCTGAAGCGTCTGACCGATGGCTCGGGTGAGGTTCAGCTTGGGTTGATCCAGAGTGGCACCACCGATCTGCTCGACGCGCATGAGCTGACCCAGCTGGAAGGGTTGGCAGCTATCTATCATGAGCCTCTATGGCTGTTCCAGCGTCGTGATGCAGGCATCTCCCGGCTGGTGGATCTGCAGGGGCGCAGAGTGTCGGTTGGGAGTCTCGGCAGCGGTACCTGGGCAGTGGTTCGCAGCGTGTTCAACCAATATGGAGAACATGTTGGTGAGGACGATATAACGGCGGGCAACTGGCAGCGGCTTTCCGCGCGCGCTTCTGCCGACGCGCTGCATGCCGGCGAACTGGATGCGGCTTTTTTTGTGTTGCCGGTGGGCAACGCGACGGTGCGCCAGCTATTGGCCGACCCTGACCTGGAGTTGGTTGATCTGGCACAGACTGAGGCGTTGGCCGGGCGGCTGCCTTTCCTCGATACCCTGAGTATCCCGGAAGGGCTGCTCGACCTGCCGCGCAATATTCCTGCGCAGCGCACGGCGTTGCTATCACCGGTAGCTACGCTGGTCATCAACGAAGCCTTTCACCCGGCACTGGCATCGCTGGTATTGCAGGCCACTGCCGACGTACTACGGCACGGCAGTCTGCTGGACCCACCGGGTGCTTTCCCGGCTGCCATGCCCATGGAGCTGGAGCTGAGCGGCGAAGCCGCGTATTACCACGAACATGGCGTGCCGGTCCTGCAGCGCTACCTGCCGTTCTGGATCGCCTCCATAGCGGATCGTTATGTGGTGCTGTTGATTCCATTCATCGTCATCATGCTGCCGTTGTTGAAAAGCATGGGCCCACTCTATGCCTGGCGTATGCGGGCGCGCGTTTATCGCTGGTATGCTGATCTGCGGCGAGTGGACAAGCTGATCCATAACGGTGGCATAAAACAGGTACTGGGACGGGAAATAGACAACCTGGTCAAGCTCGAAGATGAGCTGACCCGGGTGGATGTGCCCTTGTCCTACGCCCATGAGTTGTACAGTCTGCATCTGCATGTCGGCTACATGATCAGCCGGCTGCGGCAGATGCAGAGTGACAGTGCAGCATGACATGCGCCGCAGGGCTGCGCAGAGTTATGTGACAGCCCATTGCGGTGGGCTTTCAACTGGCCGGGCAGGATCATAAGATGAGTGGCTGGTCTGGACCGACAAGAGGTGAACATGAAGGATGTGTTGAGTAACGCAACGGATGCAATCAACCGAATACTGTTGGGCAAACAGCACGCCGTGAAGTTGGCGGTGGCCTGCATTCTTGCCAGGGGGCATCTGCTGATCGAAGACCTGCCGGGTATGGGCAAAACAACGTTGTCTCAGGCGCTGGCGCGGGTGATGGGCCTGAGTTATCAGCGTATTCAGTTCACCAGTGACCTGCTGCCCGGCGACATTCTCGGCACCTCGGTATTCGATCGCAATACGGGGGCTTTCATTTTTCATCCTGGGCCGATCTTCGCTGAGCTGGTGTTGGCTGACGAGATCAACCGCGCCACGCCGAAGAGTCAGAGTGCCTTGCTGGAGGCTATGGAGGAGGGACAGGTGACAGTGGATGGTGCGACGCGCCCTTTGCCTGATCCCTTCTTTGTCATTGCCACCCAGAACCCGGCTTCCCAGAGTGGCACCTTTGCGCTGCCCGAATCCCAGCTGGATCGCTTTTTGATGCGCCTGTCACTGGGCTATCCCGCTCCGGCAGCCGAGAAAGCCTTGCTGCTGGGCGGTACCGGTCGATCGCGACTGGACAGCGTCACCCCGGTGCTGAGTCGCGCGCAGTTGCTCGCATTACAGGCGGCTGTGCCCCAGGTGACCGCCAGTGAAGCCATTGTCGATTACATCCTGCGGTTGGTCACCCGTACGCGTGAGAGCCACCTTTGCGCTTGGGGGTTATCGCCCCGCGCCAGTCTGGGGTTGCTGGCATCTGCGCGCGCCTGGGCCAAGCTGGAGAATCGGGCCTATGTGATTCCCGAGGACGTGCAGGCCGTGTTGCCGGCGGTGGTCAGCCACCGCCTGCGCGCCAGTGATGACCCGGCAGGGCATGGCGGTGGCAGTCTGGCCCAGCGGCTATTGAATGAAGTGCCGGCAGTTTGATCGGCCGGCTGGGTGGTCAGGCCAGCGGGGTATTCCAGCGCTGGCTTAAAAAACGCATCCCTGCCGCCAGCCAGATACGGCTGAATCACCGGCGCATCTTCATCATGCCTACCCGGGCCGGGATGGGGTTGCTGTTGTTGCTGGTGATCATGCTGATTGGCGCGATCAACTACCAGAACAGCCTGGTGTATGCCGTGGTATTTCTGCTCGGCAGTTTGTTCTGGATCGGCCTGCACCACACTTATCGCAATCTCGCCGGTCTGGAGCTTCACGCCAATGGGAGTTTGCCGGTGTTCGCCGGTGAAGAGGCGCCATTGACGGTAACATTGCTGGCAACGCGGCGTGAGTATCAGGCGATTGCACTGTTCTGGCCGAGCAGTTTGCCACGGCAAGTGGATGTGCAGCCTGATCTGGGTGCGACGCTGTCGTTGTACCACCCAACCTTTACGCGCGGCTGGCTCAAGCCTGGCCGCTTGCGTGTGGAAACACGTTATCCGCTTGGCTGGTTCGTTGCCTGGAGTCTGGTGGATCTGGACTGGCGCGTGCTGGTCTATCCGCAACCGCTGAGTCTGCCGCTGCCAGGGATGCGCGCTGGCAATGAGGGGGAGGGGGATCCGTTACTGGTCGAAGGTGTTGATGACTTCCAGGGCCTGCGCGCCTATCAGCCGGGTGATTCAAAAAAACGTCTCGACTGGCGCGCCTGGTCCCGTGGGCACGGGCTTCACAGCAAGGTATTCGCCGAGCCGCAGCAGGACAGCCTCTGGCTGACCCTGGCACGGGCTCCGGGGCAATCGCTTGAGCAGCAGCTCGGTTGCCTGACTGGCTGGGTGCTACGGCTGGAGGCCCTGAACCGGCCTTATGGTCTTGAGCTGGCGGGGAATCGCTTGGGGCCGGCATTGGGGGAGGCCCATAGAGACGCCTGTCTGCGCGCGCTGGCATTGTATGGGGCTGACGCATGAACGCTAACGCCTTGATCCCGCGCAACAGCCTGGTCTGGCTGCTTACTGCGCAGATAGTGGCATTACTGCCCCAGCTGCCACGACTGCCGTTGTGGGTGGTTGCCCTGTGGCTGGGCTGTGCGCTGTGGCGGATACAGATTCAACGTATGCGCTGGCCTTACCCGGGGCTGGTGGTGCGAGCCTTGGCCTTGGGGCTGGTAACGGTGGGTGTGTTCGTGGCACAGGGCACGCTGATCGGGCTCGATTCTGCTGTGATGTTGCTGCTGGTGCTGTTCATGCTCAAGTTGCTGGAGATGCGCAAGCCGCGTGATGCGTTGGTGGTGATCTACC
>JASJKW010000358.1:0-6733 GCA_037621305.1 Pseudomonas sp. | reverse complement strand
TCAGTCTGGAAAAACTGGATGACAGCATGGATATCGCCGGACTGATCGCACTGTTGCGGATCTGCCGGGATCATGGACTGCAACCTGTGGCGCTGCGCGGCGCAGAACAGTTCCGCCCGCTGGCGCAACAGGCCAGCCTGGTGCTGCTGCCCCCAGGTCGCGGTCGCGACAAAATCATCGAGACTCCGGAACCTGCGCCGCAACCTGTTGCCCAACAAGCGGAGGTGGCTCAGGCGCCTGCAGCGGCAGCACCCAAGACAGCAGAAAGCACACCGAGCAAAGTGATTACCGAACCGGTACGTTCCGGCCAGCAAGTCTATGCTCGTGGTGGCGACCTGATAGTGCTGGCCCCGGTCAGCGCCGGCTCGGAGCTGTTGGCCGATGGCCATATCCATGTTTATGGGCCGCTGCGCGGCAGAGCGCTGGCTGGGGTGCGTGGAGATACACAGGCACGGATTTTCTGCCAGTCACTGGAAGCTGAACTGGTCTCGATAGCAGGACAGTACAAAGTGGCGGAAGATCTGCGACGGCAACAATGGAAGGAAGCAGTGCAGGTTTCGCTTGACGGGGACATCTTGAAGATAACCGCCCTTTGACAGATACTGTTTCACCATTCGGGGATGCCCATGAGCCGTGGCCCTGCGCCGATTGCCAGCGCCCCAGACGAGTCAGTAAAAACAGCGCCTATTGCAGGTTGTTTGGTGCCTCTCACAATTCAATTCAAGATCACTCAGGAAGGTCATTTTGGCAAAGATCCTAGTCATCACCTCAGGCAAAGGGGGCGTTGGTAAAACCACCACCAGCGCTGCCATCGGTACCGGACTCGCTCTACGTGGCTACAAGACAGTCATCGTCGATTTCGACGTCGGCTTGCGTAACCTTGACCTGATCATGGGCTGCGAACGTCGCGTCGTCTATGATTTCGTCAACCTGATCAACGGCGACTCCAACCTCAATCAGACACTGATCAAGGACAAGCGCTCGGACAACCTGTACATCCTCCCCGCCTCCCAGACGCGGGACAAGGATGCACTTACGCTGGAAGGCGTACAGGGCGTGCTCGATCAGCTCAAGGAAACCTTCGACTTCATCATCTGCGACTCCCCGGCCGGCATCGAGAAAGGCGCGCATCTGGCGATGTACTTCGCCGATGAAGCCATTGTCGTAACCAACCCGGAAGTGTCCTCGGTACGGGACTCCGATCGCATGCTCGGTCTGCTGTCGAGCAAGTCTCGCCTTTCCGAGCAGGGCGAGAAGATCAAGGAACACCTGCTGCTGACCCGCTACAGTCCGCAGCGCGTGGAAAACGGCGAAATGCTCTCGGTCAGCGACGTCGAAGACATCCTGTCGATTCCGTTGCTGGGCGTCATTCCCGAATCCCAGGCTGTACTCAAGGCATCCAACCAGGGCATCCCGGTGATCATGGATGACAAGAGCGATGCCGGTCAGGCCTACGGTGATGCCGTCGAACGCCTGCTTGGCGAAGAAGTGCCCCATCGCTTCCTCGAAGCTCAGAAGAAAGGGCTGCTCAAGCGCCTGTTCGGAGGATGACGATGAGTCTTTTTGATTACTTCAGCCGCAAGAAGAAACAGGATTCCGCGGCCTCCGTAGCCAAGGAACGCCTGCAAATCATTGTTGCTCATGAGCGCGGACAGCGCAGTCAGCCTGACTACCTGCCGCAACTGCAGCAGGAAATCATCGATGTGATCAGCAAATACGTGCCGATCGACCGAGATCAGGTACATGTTGCCCTGGACAACCAGGATGACTGCTCGATCCTGGAACTGAACATCACCCTGCCCGAACGCTGAAAGGAACCTCTGAAAACTGCTGCGCTCGGCCATGCTGCGTTGGAACCCGACTCAAAATGCTCATTTACAACACGTAAACTGCGCTTTTTCGTCGAGTTCCGCCTTGCCTGGCCATCGCTCGCTACGTTTGTCAGAGGCTCCTTGATCATCCCAACGCCGCGGTAACCCCATGCCCCTGACCCATATCGGCATCCTCCATGAGGATCCGGCTTTTCTGATCGTCAACAAACCCACACTACTGCTGTCCGTCCCTGGCCGCGCCGAAGACAACAAGGACTGCCTGATCACCCGCCTGCAGGAAAACGGTTATCCGGAAGCACGTATCGTGCATCGGCTGGACTGGGAAACCTCCGGCATTCTGGTTATCGCCCGCGACCCGGACAGCCATCGCGAACTGTCGCGTCAATTTCAGGATCGCGAGACCGGCAAGACCTACATCGCCCTGTGCTGGGGTCAGCCCCAGGCGGACGCCGGCCATATCGACCTGCCATTGCGTTATGATCCCCCCAACAAACCACGGCACATCGTCGATCATGAGTTGGGTAAATCAGCGCAGACCTTCTGGCGCGTGCTGGAACGCAACGGCGACCATTGCCGGGTCGAACTGACGCCGATCACCGGTCGTTCGCATCAGTTGCGCGTACACATGCTGAGTATTGGTCATCCCTTGTTGGGTGATCGTCTGTATGCGCAAGGCGAAGCCCTGGAGGCCTGTCCGCGCCTGGCCCTGCATGCCGCCCGTCTGGAGATCAATCATCCACAGAGCGGCGAGCGCATGGCCTTCGACTGCCCTGCCCCTTTCTGACATACAGGAGTTCCCATGTCACTCAACAACGCCAGCCAGGATCTAGCTGATTTCATCCAGGCATCACCTACCCCTTTCCATGCTGCCCAGAGCCTGGCTGAACGCCTGCTTGCCGCCGGCTACCAGCAACTGGATGAGCGTGATGAGTGGGTACTGGATGATGACGGGCGCTATTTCGTGCTGCGCAATCAGTCGTCGCTGATCGCCTTCAGTCTCGGCCAGCTGGAAACACTGCAAAGCGCCGGTCTGCGGATGATCGGCGCCCACACCGACAGCCCCTGCCTGCGGGTCAAGCCGCAGCCGGAACTGAATCGCCACGGCTTATGGCAACTGGGCGTGGAAGTCTATGGCGGCGCTCTGCTGGCTCCCTGGTTCGACCGCGATCTGTCACTGGCCGGCCGAGTCACCTGCCGTGACGCCAGCGGCCAATTGCATAATCTGCTGATCGATTTCAAGCGTCCGATCGCCATCATTCCGAGCCTGGCCATCCACCTCAACCGCGACGTCAACAACGGTTTTGCAGTGAATGCCCAGACCGACCTGCCGCCGGTGCTGGCACACAGCATTGAGCCCAATCGCGATCTGCGCGCGCTGCTCGCCAGCGAGGTGGCCACGCAGCACCCCGACCGCGAGCCGATGCAGGTACTGGATTACGAGTTGAGTTTCTATGACACTCAGCCACCGGCCATCCTGGGGCTGGATAGTGATTTTCTCGCCGCGGCCAGACTCGACAACCTGCTGTCCTGCCACGCCGGACTGACGGCGCTGCTGAACAGCGATGCCGACCAGGCCTGCCTGCTGGTCTGTACCGACCATGAAGAAGTTGGCTCCAGCTCGGCCTGTGGTGCCGATGGCCCCTTCCTTGAGGATATACTCAAGCGTCTGTTGCCGGATGAGATCGAGCGTATCCGCGCCATTCAGCGCTCAGTGCTGGTCTCGGCGGATAATGCCCATGCCATCCATCCCAACTATGCCGACCGTCACGATGGCAACCACGGCCCGCAACTCAATGCCGGCCCAGTCATCAAGATCAACAGCAACCAGCGCTATGCCACCACCAGCGAAACCGCCGCACTGTTCCGCCATCTGTGTCAGCAGGTGGATGTACCGGTGCAGAGCTTTGTCGTACGCAGCGACATGGGGTGCGGCAGCACCATAGGCCCGATCACCTCCAGCCGCCTGGGCGTGCGCACCGTGGATATCGGTGCGCCGACATTCGCCATGCACTCGATTCGAGAGCTGGCAGGATGCCGGGATGTGGAGTATCTGAGCAAGGTGCTGACAGCGTTCATGAATTGCCCGCTGGTATAGGACAATGTGCCCACCGCGACGGCGTCCACAGGACGCCCCCTCGGTGGTTATCTTCTTACGCGCCCTCGTTAACCAATACAATCTTGCCCACAATCTGATCTTTGGCCAGCTCGGCAAAGGCTTCTTCCGCCTGGTCAAAGGAATAGGTCTTGGCCACCAGCGGCTTCAGTTTTCCTGATGCGAACAGCGGCCAGAGTTGCCCTTCCATACGCGACAGCAGCTCAGCCTTATAGTCGGCGCTGCGGGTGCGCAGGGTCGAGCCGGTCAGCTGCAAGCGTTTGACCAGCACCTTGGCCAGGTCCAGCTCCGCCTTGCGCCCGCCCATCAGACCTATCATCACCCAGCGGCCATCCAGCGCCAGCAGGTCGAGATGGTCCGGTGCGTAATTTGCTCCTACCGGATCAAGCGCCACATCAAAGGGACCGTCAGCCTTCAGCGCGCTGATGCCCTCATGACGAAGAACCCCACCCTCGGCACCCAGCGCCTTGCAGGTATCCAGCTTCTCCTGGCTACCCAGGGTCACCCAACAGGGGTTGCCGAATGCCTTGCACAGCTGGATCGCAGCGGTGCCAACACCACTGGCACCGGCATGGATAAGCACCTTCTCGCCCGGCTGTGCACGTCCCAGTTCGAAGACGTTCAACCAGGCAGTGGTGAACACTTCAGGAATAGCAGCGGCGTCCGCCCAGCCCATGCCCTGAGGTACCGGCAACAAATGGCGCGCATCGACCACGACTTCGTCGGCCATGCCACCACCTGCCAACAGCGCACAGACTCGATCACCTACCGCCCACCGGGTCTCACCGCAAACCTCAATGACTTCACCAGCACATTCCAGCCCCAGAATGTCGGTAGCACCCGGCGGTGGCGGGTAGTTTCCAGCCTTCTGCAACAGGTCTGCACGGTTGATTCCTGCGGCGTGAATACGCACTCTGACCTGCCCCGGCGCCAGCGCCACTGCAGCCTCCATACGCCAGCTCAGTACCCCGGCTTCAGCTTGCAATCCTTTCACGGTGCCCCCATAGTTATCAGTCAAATCAGTTTGAAAAGGGAACCCTTGGGCCCCTGTCGAGCACTAAAGAATACCCTCACCTCTCCGGACACGATACCTCTGATGACAGTTTCCAACATCCTGCGCAAGTCCTGTGTAATTGCCCTGCTGAGCATCGGCGCCAGCGCCTTCGCCGCAGAGACGGCCGACAGCGCAATGCCGATATTCGATCTGGAGAGTTTGCAACCGACCCGCGAACAGATGATTGCCAGCCTCAATACGGTTGAGCTGCTGCGCCGCCATCACTACAACCGCATCCGCCTGGATGACGCCCTGTCCAGCGAGATATTCGATACCTACCTGCGCCAGCTCGATCCACAGCGCAGTCTGTTCACCGCAGCCGACATCAACAGCTTCGAAGAGTACCGTCATCAACTTGATGATCTGTTGCTGAAAGGTGATCTGAGCATAGGCTTCGCCATGCACACCCGGCAGATTCAGCGCGCCGATCAGCGCATGGTCTACGCCCAGCAATTGCTGCGCGAAGGTATCGATACCCTCGACTTCGACAGCGATCAGAACATCCTGATTGACCGGGAAGAAGCTGACTGGCCCGCCGATGAGCAGGCGCTGAACGCCCTGTGGCGCCAGCAGATCAAGGATGAGGTACTGCGTCTGAAACTCGCTGGACGCGAGAAGGACGCGATCCAGGACCTGCTGGAGAAGCGCTATCACAATGCGCAGAAACGTCTCTACCAGACCCGCAGCGAAGATATCTTCCAGAACTATATCAACGCCCTGGCCCAGGTATATGACCCGCACACCCAATACCTGTCGCCGGACAATGCGGAAAACTTCGACATCAACATGAGCCTGTCGCTGGAAGGCATTGGCGCGGTGCTGCAGAGCGACAACGATCACACCAAGATCGTCCGTCTGGTTCCCGCCGGGCCGGCGGAGAAAAGCAAACAGCTGGCACCAGCGGACCGTATCATCGGCGTGGCCCAGGCCGAGGGCGAAATGATCGATGTGGTCGGCTGGCGTCTGGATGAAGTGGTCAAACTGATTCGCGGCCCCAAGGGCTCATCAGTCCGCCTGGAAGTCATTCCGGCCAGCAATCCGCCGAGTGACATGACCAGCCGTGAAGTCGCCCTGGTCCGTGAGGCAGTGAAGCTGGAAGATCAGGCGGCCAAGTCGTCGGTTCTGGAATTCAATGAACAAGGCAATGACTTCCGTATCGGCGTCATCGAAGTACCCGGTTTCTATATCGACTTCAAGGCCTATCGCCGTGGCGATCCCGACTACCGCAGCACCACCCGTGACGTGCGTCGTCTGCTCAGCGATCTGCAGGAGCAGAAAGTCGATGGCATAGTGCTGGATCTGCGCAACAACGGCGGCGGCTCTCTGCAGGAAGCCACCGAGCTGACCGGTCTGTTCATCGACAAGGGGCCGACCGTACTGGTTCGCGACAGCAAGGGCGATGTGCAGGTCCTGGATGACCCGGAAGCCGGCGTCACCTACAGCGGCCCCATGGCGGTTATCGTCAACCGGCTGTCCGCCTCGGCCTCGGAGATCTTTGCCGGTGCCATGCAGGATTATGGCCGCGCTCTGGTCATCGGTGAGCCGACCTTCGGCAAGGGCACAGTGCAGTCGATTCAGCCACTGAACCATGGCGAGCTGAAATTCACTCTGGCGAAGTTCTATCGAGTCTCCGGTCAAAGTACCCAGAACCGCGGTGTCGTGCCGGATATCACCTATCCGTCCCTGCTGGACACGGTCGAGATCGGCGAAAGCAGCCTGCCTCGCGCATTGCCC
>JASJKW010000357.1:0-3154 GCA_037621305.1 Pseudomonas sp. | reverse complement strand
GTGCGCAGTAATCACTACCCAGCTCGTTCAGCGCTTCGCACATGCCTTCGATTCGGCCATCCACCGCATGCATGTGATCAAGCATCAGACCGATGGCGCGGGCGACCGGGTCAGGCATATCACGGGTTTCACCGTAGGCATCGAAACCGATCTTCTCGGCCATGGCCTGGCGCTTGATATGCTGCTCATCAACCACTTCTTCCTTGACGATGATCCGACCGGGAATGCCCACCGCTGTAGCCCCCGCTGGGACCGCCTTGGTCACCACCGCATTGGAGCCGATCTTGGCACCCTTGCCCACCGTGAATGGTCCCAACACCTTCGCGCCCGCACCCACCACCACCCCATCTTCCAGGGTCGGATGGCGCTTGCCTTTGTTCCAGCTGGTGCCACCGAGCGTCACACCCTGATACAGGGTCACGTCATCACCGATCTCGGCGGTCTCGCCGATCACCACGCCCATGCCGTGGTCGATAAAGAAGCGTCGGCCGACCTTGGCACCGGGATGAAGCTCGATTCCGGTCAGCCAGCGTCCCAGGTTGGACACCATACGTGCCAGCAGACGGGCATCACGCACCCACAGGCAATGCGCCAGACGATGAAACCAGATCGCATGCAGGCCGGGATAGCAGAACAGCACTTCCAGCTTGTTGCGGGCAGCGGGATCACGATGGAATACGCTGGCGATATCTTCTTTCATTCTGTCGAACATGCTTAACGTCTCCGCGCACCGGACGCTTGCACGCCGATGGTTTTCTGAGTTTCTGTCAAGATACCGCGCAGGATGTTCATCTCGACGACGTTGGGATGAATGCGCCCGAACAGACGGCGCAAACGGGGCATCAGCTTTCTTGGATGCTGCGGGTCAAGGAACCCGATTTCAACCAGCACCTGCTGCAAATGCGCATAGAATTGCTCCATCTGCTCGGCGGTGGCGGGCACTTCATTATCCAGTGCGGTGGTTTCAAGCTTCTGCATCTTGGTCGGCTGGCCCTGACGCTGCAGGCTCTGCATGCGCAGTTCGTAAGCCAGCACCTGAACCGCGGTAGCCAGGTTCAGCGAACTGAAATCCGGGTCCGAAGGAATATGCACATGGAACTGGCAGCGCTGCAGCTCGTCGCTGGTCAGACCCGAGTCTTCGCGACCGAACACCAGGGCCACCGGACCAGCGGCAGGACCTTCAAGTTGGTCCAGCACCTTGTCAGCTGCTTCGCGCGGATCGACCACCGGCCAGGGAATACGCCGATCCCGAGCACTGGTGCCGAGCACCAGCACGCAATCGGCCAGTGCCTCTTCCAGAGTGGCGACCACCCGCGCGTTGGCCAGCACATCATCAGCACCGGAGGCGCGGGAATTGGCCTCGGGGTCCGGAAAACGTTGCGGATCGACCAGCACCAGCTGCTTCAAGCCCATGTTTTTCATGGCCCGCGCTGCGCCGCCGATGTTACCGGGATGACTGGTATTGACCAGAACCACGCGAATTTTGTCGAACACGGACACTCCAGAGTTGCACTACGGGCAGAAGAGCCCTCCATCTTACTAAAATCCACCCCCCACTGACTACGACGCTTTTTTTCATGTCGGCAGACAAGTCTGCTATAATTTCCGGCTTTTCGTACCTATATCAGAGATGCCCCCGTATGCAGCCCATGTTGAACATCGCCCTGCGCGCTGCGCGCAGCGCCGGAGAATTGATCTATCGCTCCATGGAAAGGCTGGATGTCCTGACCGTCAGCGAGAAGGAAGCTAACGATTATGTCAGCGAAGTGGACCGGGCTGCGGAACAGGCCATCATTCAGCAACTCCGCAAAACCTACCCCGACCACGGTATCCATGCCGAAGAGTCCGGCTTCCAGCCTGGCCATGGCGAAGGCGCCGACATCGTCTGGATCATCGATCCGCTGGACGGCACCACCAACTTCCTGCGCGGCGTTCCGCATTTCGCAGTAAGCATCGCCTGCCGTATCAAGGGCCGGATCGAGCACGCAGTGATCCTCGACCCGGTACGCCAGGAAGAATTCACCGCCAGCCGCGGTCGTGGCGCCGCCCTGAACGGCAAGCGCCTGCGTGTAAGCGGTCGCAAGAGCCTGGACGGCGCCCTGCTGGGCACCGGATTCCCGTTCCGGGAAGACCAGGTCGATGCATTGGACAACTATCTGGGCATGTTCCGCAGCCTGGTTGGCCAGACTGCCGGCATCCGCCGCTGCGGCGCTGCCAGCCTGGATCTGGCCTATGTTGCCGCCGGCCGTTACGACGCTTTCTGGGAATTCGGTCTGGCCGAGTGGGATATGGCGGCGGGCAGCCTGCTGATCCAGGAAGCCGGCGGGCTGGTAAGCGACTTTACGGGCGCCAACCACTTTCTGGATAAAGGCCACGTGGTAGCCGGCAACCCGAAGTGCTTCAAGGCCGTACTCACTGCGATCCAGCCGCACCTGACCCCAGCCATGAAGCGCTGAGGTCAATCGGTATATTAAAAGCCAGCCCCCTGGGCTGGCTTTTTTGTGCCCGGCATTAATTGATTTCCGAGCTATCGCGCGGGGCCGGGATGTCCCAGGCCAGACACGCCGTAAATACATCCCTGTAGGCTCGTTGATGACATCCCTGTCATCAAACGGTCTGGCCTGGGACATCCCGCCCCCGCGCTGGCACTTGTTGTGCAACGCCCACAAAAAAACCCGACCCCTTTTCAGGAGTCGGGTTTTCTTCAGCCCTTGTAACTCACCTACCTCAAGGCCGCTCGTCGACCTCTTCCAGCTGCGTCGGAATCAAATCCTCGCGGGTCAGCTTCATATTGATCAGCAGACCGTTGGAAACGTAGATGGAGGAATAGGTGCCGATAACGATACCAATGATCAGCGCCAGCGCGAATCCGCGAATGCTCTCGCCACCAAACCAGTACAAGGCTGACAATACCAGCAAGGTGGTAATGGACGTTGCCAGCGTACGGGCCAGAGTCTGCGTAGTGGAGACGTTGATCACGTGCTCCAAGTCCGCATTACGCATCATCCGTAGATTTTCCCGCACCCGGTCGAATACCACGATAGTGTCATTCAGCGAGTAGCCGATAACCGCCAGGACCGCCGCCAAAACCGTGAGATCGAACGGCAGGCCGAGCAGCGAGAAGAAGCCCAGCACAAAGATCACGTCATGTAGC
>JASJKW010000356.1:0-12241 GCA_037621305.1 Pseudomonas sp. | reverse complement strand
GGGCCAGGCGATCTATGCGTATGTCATGCCCATGCATAACGCCACACCGTCCGATGAGCTGCTGGCCGAGCTCAAGGCCTATGTCAGCGAGCAGGTCGGCGCCTTTGCCAAGCCGGACTTCATTCAATGGGCTCATGGCCTGCCGAAGACCCGCTCGGGCAAGATCATGCGCCGCATTCTGCGCAAGATCGCCTGTGACGAGCTGGATACCCTCGGTGATACCTCAACCCTGGCCGATCCCAGCGTGGTCGAGGAGCTGATTGAACATCGTCTGAACCGGGCCACCTGACGGCAAACGGTTGTTCAATGTGACGCCGACCTCTATTCTTGCCGCTATCCCGGATAAAAGCAGAGGAAGTCTTCCATGCAAGAGGTCGTTATTGTTGCTGCCACCCGAACTGCCATCGGCAGTTTCGGTGGCCAGTTCGCAAACATCCCCGCCCATCAGCTGGGCGCCACGGTTATCCGCGCGCTGCTCGAGCAGACCGGAATTGACCCGGCCAGCGTGGATGAAGTCATTCTCGGCCAGGTATTGACCGCCGGTTGCGGGCAGAACCCCGCCCGTCAGGCGGCAATCCATGCCGGCCTGCCGCACAGCGTTCCTGCGCTGAACATCAACAAAGTCTGCGGCTCCGGGCTCAAAGCCGTGCATCTCGCCGCCCAGGCCATACGTTGTGGCGATGCGGAGATCATGATCGCCGGTGGCCAGGAGTCCATGAGCCTGTCCCCTCACCTGTTGCCCAGCTCCCGAACGGGTCAGCGCATGGGCGATGGCAAACTGCTCGACAGCATGGTGCATGATGGCTTGTGGGATGCCTTCAACAACTATCACATGGGCATTACCGCGGAGAATCTGGCCGAACGCTACGACCTCAGTCGTCAGCAACAGGACGCCTTTGCCCTCGCGTCACAGCAGAAAGCAGCTGCCGCCCAGACCACTGGTCGCTTCGATGCCGAAATCACCCCGGTACTGGTGCCCCAACGTAAAGGTGAAGGCTTGAGCATTGCTCAGGACGAGCAACCGCGCGCCACCACCACCCTCGAGTCTCTGGGCCGTCTGCGCCCGGCATTCAAGAGCGATGGCACTGTGACTGCCGGGAATGCTTCCAGCCTCAATGATGGCGCAGCAGCAGTGATGCTGACCAGCGCAGAAAAAGCCCGCGAACTCGGCCTGCCGGTGCTGGCCCGTATCGCCGCTTATTCCAGTTCCGGGGTAGATCCGGCCGTCATGGGGATTGGTCCGGTGAGCGCGACCCAGCGCTGCCTGAGCAAAGCTGGCTGGAAGGTCGAAGAGCTGGATCTGGTGGAGGCCAACGAAGCCTTTGCCGCTCAGGCACTGGCCGTAGCCAGCGAGCTGCGCTGGGATCTGGATAAGGTCAACGTGAATGGCGGTGCTATCGCGCTGGGCCACCCCATAGGGGGATCGGGCTGCCGAATTCTGGTGACACTGTTGCATGAAATGCAGCGTCGCAATGCAGGCAAGGGCCTCGCCACTCTGTGTATCGGTGGCGGCCAGGGCGTTGCGTTGGCACTGGCGCGCGACTGAGCCAGCAGCTTCATGCCAGCCTGAAACGCTCGATGACCTGGTAACGCACACCATGCTCACCACGGCTGCTGAGAAACAGGCTGATATGCTCTACCGGAAAAGCCGGTATCGACAGTTGGGCGTGACGCTGCAGGAATGCCTGCAGTGGCACACCCGGCTTTACCCGCGCAAGGGTGATATGCGGCGCATACGGCCGATCTTCGACCATCAGCCCCAACGGCAGCAGTCGCGCCTCCAGCCTCTGCTGCAATTGATGGAGCTGCTGGCTGGGCGCAAGCCCGGCCCACAGCACCGAGGGCCGCTCAGGCGTTCCGAAGTACCCCACACCCTGCACGATCAGCGAGAAAGCCGGACCGGGCACATCGACCAATGCCAGCGTCATGCGCCGAGCACACTCCTTGTCCACACTCCCGATGAAGTTCAACGTCAGATGCAAATGTTCCGGCTCATGCCAGTGGGCCGCCGGACAGTCCTCGCGCACCGCCGCCAGCGCTGCTCTGACCGACTCCGGCAATTCGATTCCGACAAAGACTCGCAGCATGCACAGGGCTCCACAAAACCGCTGATGAAAAGAGCGGGCACCGTCAGGCCCTTGGTTGATCTTATGCGAAAGCATCCGCAGCGGTACAATAGCACCCATGCGCCTCGACCGATTCATCGCCAGACAGACCGAACAAAGCCAGCAGACCGCACGTCTTCTGATCACCGCAGGCCGCGTGCAGGTTGACGGCCAGGTCGTTCGCGACGCTCAGCAAGCCGTTGACCGCTTCGCCACAGTGCAATTGGACGACAGCCTCCTGCAGCAACACACCCCCCTGCATTTCATGCTGCACAAGCCACCCGGCTACCTGAGCGCCACCAGCGACCCACTTCATCCAACGGTGCTGGAACTGTTCGCCGAGCCATTGCGCCCGCATCTGCATATCGGCGGGCGACTGGATCGCAGCACCTCGGGGCTGCTGATTCTCACCAATGACGGCCTCTGGTCCCGTCGCCTGACCGACCCCGCCAGACGCATCCCCAAGGTGTATCTGGTAGGCACCGCCGAACCCATAGCCGATGGCGCCGCCGAGCGCTTCGAACGGGGCATTCATCTGGCTCGCGAGGGTCTTGATACCTCCCCCGCTCAGCTGCAGTTACTCATGCCCTGCCTGGCCCGCCTGACCATTTACGAAGGCCGGCATCATCAGGTAAAACGGATGTTTCACGCTGTCGGTAACCGGGTGGTGTCGCTGCACCGCGAACGTATCGGTGATATCGAACTGGACCCTGCACTGAGCCCCGGGCAGTACCGCGCACTGGCCGCCGAGGAGATAGCCGGCATCTGACCCGCTGGCAGCCACTTGGTTTTCAAAGGTGGCGGCGCGGTGAATGTGGAGCAAGCCACAGGTGAACTGAGCAATGGCCAGTGGAAGGATTTCAACCCACACTCAGTCGTTCAGTGCGTGTGATCAGCAGTCAGCCAAGCCAGCGCCTCGGCGTCCTGCTCAGGACTGAATGATTTGACCTCCAGTCCGGGTATCACTGCACCTTCGATTTCGCCCATCGTTCTGATCCACTCTTTGGCGCTGAGAACCGCGCATCGATCGAACTGACGTATCAGCCGAAACAACTGCGGCACATTCGACAGTTCCACACCGATGGCACCCGCAGTCGGCATTTCCAGATCGCCGATCCGCATCAACAACTGCCCATGTTGAATACCCTGCGCCTGGGTGAACAAGGCACTCAGCCCAATGCGCATTCCCTCCTTGTCCAATTTCCCGGCGACATCCAGTTCCAGTCGTTCGTTACCAATACGCATTACCTGAAACATGCTGTTCTCCCATATCCGCCCACGTGTCAGTCAGTATAGACAATGGCTCCACCCTGACCGCGGGATAACGCCCGGCAACTGAAAGCAACGCCCACAAAAAAGCCCCGACACAAGTGCCGGGGCTTTTTATGCACCGCCCGAAGGCGGTCAGCGGGATCAGACGCCGCTGTTTTCAGCCGCTTCCACATCCTTCATGGACAGCTTGATACGGCCGCGGTTGTCCACGTCCAGTACCAGTACCTTCACTTCCTGACCTTCCTGCAGCACGTCGGTGACCTTCTCGATACGCTGGTTGGCGATCTGCGAGATGTGTACCAGACCGTCCTTGCCGGGCAGGATGCTGACGAAGGCACCGAAATCAACGATGCGCTCGACCTTGCCGGTGTAGACCTTGCCGATTTCGGCTTCAGCAGTAATACCATCAACCCGAGCCTTGGCAGCGTTGGCGGCATCCTTGCTGGCAGCAAAGATCTTCACGGTGCCGTCATCGGTGATGTCGATGGAGGCGCCGGTTTCTTCACAGATACCCCGGATGGTTGCGCCACCCTTGCCGATCACATCACGGATCTTGTCGGAATCGATCTTCATGCTGATCATGGTCGGTGCGTTGGCAGACAGCTCCTTGCGGGAAGCCGGCAGCACCTGGTTCATCTGACCCAGGATATTCAGACGCGCGTCATGAGCCTGGTGCAGAGCCAGTTCCATGATCTCTTCGGTGATGCCCTTGATCTTGATGTCCATCTGCAGCGCAGTAACACCTTTCTCGGTACCGGCTACCTTGAAGTCCATGTCGCCCAGGTGATCCTCGTCACCCAGGATGTCGGTCAGGATCGCGAACTTCTCGCCTTCCTTGACCAGGCCCATGGCAATACCTGCTACCGGCGCCTTCAACGGAACACCCGCGTCCATCAGTGCCAGAGAGGCACCACAGACCGAGGCCATGGAGCTGGAACCGTTGGATTCGGTAATTTCCGAGACTACACGGATAGTGTAGGGGAACTGCTCCATATCGGGCATCACTGCCTCGATACCACGACGCGCCAGACGACCGTGGCCGATTTCACGGCGACCGGTACCGCCCATACGACCACACTCACCTACCGAGTAGGGAGGGAAGTTGTAGTGGAACATGAAGGGGTCTTTCTTCTCGCCTTCCAGGGTATCCAGCAGCTGCGAGTCACGGGCAGTACCCAGAGTGGTTACCACCAGCGCCTGCGTTTCACCACGGGTGAACAGCGAGGAACCGTGGGTACGATCCAGCACACCGACTTCGATGTTCAGCGGACGTACGGTTTTGGTGTCACGGCCATCAATACGTGGATTGCCGTTGACGATGCTTTCACGCACGGTGCGGTACTCGATCTCACCGAATGCGTCCTTGACTTCACCCGCGCTGAATTTGCCTTCTTCACCGGCCAACGCAGCGATGGAAGCATCCCGCAGTTCACCCAGACGGGTGTAGCGCGATTGCTTGTGCGTGATGGTGTAGGCTTCGCTGATGCCGGCGCCGAAATCGGACTTGATGGCATCCAGCAAGGCGGTGTTTTCCGGGGCAGGCTGCCAGTCCCAGGCAGGCTTGCCCGCTTCAGCAACCAGTTCCTTGATGGCTTCGATGGCCGGCTGGAATTCCATGTGGGCGAAGAGCACTGCACCCAGCATCTGGTCTTCGGACAGCTCTTGCGCTTCGGATTCAACCATCAGCACTGCGTCTTCGGTACCGGCAACGATCATGTCCAGACGCGAGGTCTTCAGTTGCTCGTAGGTCGGGTTCAGAACGTAGCCATCAACGTCGTCAAAACCAACACGGGCACCGCCGATTGGGCCGTCGAAAGGAATACCGGAAATGGCCAGTGCTGCCGACGTACCGATCAGCGCAGCAATATCCGGATCAGTCGTCTTGTCGGTGGATACCACGGTGCAGACCACCTGGACTTCATTCATGAAGCCTTCAGCGAACAGCGGGCGGATCGGACGGTCGATCAGACGCGAAGTAAGGGTTTCCTTCTCGGTGGGACGGCCTTCACGCTTGAAGAAGCCACCGGGAATGCGGCCTGCCGCATAGGTTTTCTCGATGTAGTGCACAGACAGAGGGAAGAAGTCACGACCGGCATCGGCGTTCTTTGCGCCCACCACGGTAACCAGAACGCTGACTGCATCATCAATGCTGACCAGAACCGCGCCGGAAGCCTGACGCGCAATGCGGCCAGTTTCCAGGGTAATGGTGTTGTTGCCCAACTTGAATTGTTTGATAACCGGTTTCACGGTGTCTTCTCTCTCTGTATTTGCCTTTGGGGAAACTCTGGGCATGGTCGGGTTTCGGACCCGGCCATGTCCAAACGGGACTGGTCTTAGCGACGCAGACCCAGACTGCTGATCAAGCTGCTGTAGCGGCTCAGATCCTTGGACTTCAGGTAATCCAGCAGCTTACGACGCTGGTTGACCATACGGATCAGACCGCGACGGGAATGGTGATCCTTCTTGTTGTCCTTGAAGTGACCCTGCAGCTTGTTGATGTTGACAGTCAACAGAGCTACCTGGACTTCAGGAGAACCGGTATCACCTTCGCCACGTGCATACTCGGATACGATTGCAGCTTTTTCTTCAACGCTCAGTGCCATGACAGCTATTCCTCTGAGGTAACAGGCCGGGACGTCTGTCCCGTGTTTTAAATCGAGGTATGACCATGCCTGTTGACAGCCACCCTCGTTGCGACCCTTGTGGGTCAACTTCTATAAATTCATTCAGCCATTGAAGCGCATCAGGCGCTTGGGCGCCACTCGCGCATCGTCGGTCATTTCACCGATCCCGATGAAGCGTCCTTCGTGATCACGCAGGCGGACCATACCGAACGCCGGGCTGCCTGGCACCCGCACCGCCTGTCCATGATTGAGGTAGAAGGCGGTCTGCTCGGTAAGATCCACCACCGGCCAATCTTCCAGCCCGCTGTCATTTGGCAGCAGCAGGTGATCCAGCGCGGTGGCGCCCCCTTCGGCATGCAGGGCTTCGAGCGTTTCCAGGGTTACCGCCTGGGTCAGATCGAATGGGCCGGCCTGAATCCGGCGCAGCTCGGACACGTGCGCTCCACAGCCCAGCGCCGCACCCAGATCTTCAACCAGGGTGCGGATATAAGTACCCTTGGTACAGTGCACTTCCAGGCGTAGTCGATCGCCCTCCAGCGCCAGTAACTCAAGCCGGTTTATAGTAACAGATCGCGGCTTGCGCTCCACTGTTTCCCCGGCGCGAGCCAGTTTGTACAGCGGCTGGCCTTCATGCTTGAGCGCCGAATACATGGGCGGTATCTGCTGGATATCGCCGCGAAAGCGCGGCAGCAAGGCCTCGATCTCGGCAACAGTGACCTGGCATGGCTTCATTTCCAGCACATCACCTTCGGCATCACCGGTCGTCGTGGTCATGCCCAGTCGCGCTTCGGTGACATAAGCCTTGTCGGCATCAAGCAGGTACTGGGAAAACTTGGTCGCCTCGCCAAGGCACAGGGGCAATACGCCACTGGCCAGTGGATCAAGACTGCCGGTATGCCCGCCTTTACTCGCATTGAACAACCAGCGCACCTTTTGCAGTGCAGCATTGGATGTCATGCCCAGCGGCTTGTCGAAAATCAGTACGCCGTCGATATCACGACGTTTGCTACGCGGTGCGGACACGTCTACTCCTCAACATCCCCGGAGTGCTGACGATCCTGCGCAACAGCACGTTCGATAAGGGAAGAGAGATGTACGCCGCGGCGTACGCTCTCATCGTAGTGGAAATGCAGCTGCGGGATACTGCGCAACTTCATCGTCCGCCCGAGTTGCACACGCAAGAAACCCGCCGCGTCTTTCAACGCCGCCAGGTTGAGCGCGATATCTTCGTCGGTCGCTTCACCCATCAGGGTAATGAAGACCTTGGCATGCGCCAGATCACGACTGACTTCAGTGGCGGTGACAGTAATCATGCCTACACGCGGATCGCGCACTTCGCGCTGGATCAGCAAGGCCAGCTCACGCTGCATCTGATCAGCTATCCGCTGGGTACGACTGTATTCTTTGGCCATAACGTTACACTCGAAAAACGATGAGACTGAAAACACCAAAGCCGGAAGCCGCGCCAAGGCGACTTCCAGCTTCCAGCTACCAACTTCTGGCTGGTGTTACAGCGTCCGCGCTACCTGAACCCGCTCGAATACCTCGATACGGTCACCGGCACGCACGTCGTTGTAGTTCTTCACACCGATACCACACTCCATGCCGTTGCGTACCTCGGCAACGTCATCCTTGAAGCGACGCAGGGATTCCAGCTCGCCTTCGTAGATGACCACGTCTTCGCGCAGTACGCGGATCGGACGGTTGCGGTGCACAGTGCCTTCGATGACCATACAGCCAGCCACCGCGCCGAACTTCGGCGAACGGAACACGTCACGGACTTCAGCAACGCCCAGAATCTGCTCGCGAACATCGCTGCCCAGCATACCCGTGAGGGCCTTCTTGACGTCTTCGATGATCTCGTAGATAACGCTGTAGTAGCGCAGATCCAGACCTTCGCCTTCGATGACCTTGCGTGCCGATGCATCAGCTCGCACGTTGAAACCGAAGATCACCGCGTTGGAAGCCAGGGCCAGGTTGGCGTCGGTTTCGTTGATACCGCCTACGCCGCCCGACACGATCTTGACCTGAACTTCATCGTTACCCAGTTCGTTGAGTGAACCCTGCAGCGCCTCGAGCGAGCCACGTACATCCGCCTTGATGACGATGTTGAGTGTCTTCTTCTCGCCCTGACCCATGTTCTCGAACATGTTTTCCAGTTTGGCGGTCTGCTGTCGAGCCAGTTTGATCTCGCGGAACTTGCCCTGACGGAACAAGGCCACTTCGCGCGCCTTCCTTTCGTCAGTGACCACGGTCATTTCATCACCGGCACCCGGCGTACCATCAAGACCCAGAATGGCTACAGGAATGGACGGACCGGCTTCCTTCACGCTCTTGCCGTTCTCGTCCAACATGGCACGTACGCGGCCATAATTGACGCCGGCCAGCACTACATCGCCCTGACGCAGCGTACCGTTCTGTACCAGCACGGTGGCAATCGGGCCACGGCCCTTGTCCAGACGCGATTCGATCACGACACCGCGCGCCGGTGCTGTCGGCTGAGCCTTGAGTTCAAGAACCTCGGCTTGCAGCAGAACCGCTTCGAGCAGCTCGTCGATACCGGTACCCACCTTGGCCGAGACGTGCATGAACATGGTATCGCCACCCCACTCCTCGGGGACCACACCACGGGCTGCCAGATCGTGCTTGATACGATCAGGATCAGCTTGTTCCTTGTCGATCTTGTTCACTGCCACGACCAGCGGTACACCGGCGGCCTTGGCATGCTGAACAGCCTCTTCGGTCTGCGGCATCACACCGTCATCAGCGGCCACCACCAGAATCACGATATCGGTGGACTGAGCGCCACGGGCACGCATCGCAGTAAAGGCTGCGTGGCCGGGGGTATCAAGGAAGGTGACCATGCCGCGATCAGTCTGCACATGATAGGCACCGATGTGCTGAGTAATACCACCGGCTTCGCCGGAAGCCACCTTGGCGCGACGGATATAGTCGAGCAGCGAGGTCTTGCCGTGGTCTACGTGACCCATGACGGTCACTACCGGAGCGCGGCTGATTTCCTCGCCTTCAAAGTGCATGGCTTCTGCCAGGCGGTCTTCCAACTCGCTTTCACTGACATGCTTGACCTGGTGACCCAGATCTTCGGCGACGATGGTCGCAGTGTCCTGATCCAGCACCTGGTTGATGGTCACCATGTTGCCGTTCTTGAACATGTACTTGATGACTTCGGCTGCCTTCACCGACATCTTCTGAGCCAGTTCGGCCACGGTGATGGTTTCACCGATTACCACTTCTCGCACTACAGGTCCTGTCGGCTTCTCGAAGCCGTGCTGATTACTGCGCTTCTTCTGCGCCTTGAGCTTGCCGGCACCACCACGACGACGTGCACTGTCATCGTCACTGGCACGTGCAGCGTTGCTGCGACCCTTGCCAGGGCCTCCGGCGCGCTTGCGACTGCGCTCGTCTTCCTCGGCACGGGCCTGGCGACGCTGCTCATCCTTCTTCTTCGCCGCAGCGGCCGGTGACGGCGCCGCTTCCACAGAAGCCTCATCGGCAACTGCAGTCGGTTGCGGCGCAACCGGTGCTGTGGCTTCGGGCTGCGGCGCAGTCTCGGCAGGCTGCGCTGCGGCCGCCTGACGTGCAGCTTCTGCCGCCACGCGCGCCTGCTCTTCCTCGGCCTTGCGCTTGGCTTCAGCTTCAGCTGCTGCCTGACGCGCTTCTTCAGCCGCACGCAGCTCTTCCAGCTCGCGCTGGCGTTCAGCTTCGACGTCTACTTCATCGCGCTTGACGTAGGTTCTCTTCTTGCGTACTTCCACGCTGACGGTTTTGCTGCCCGCCACTTTCAGAGTGCTTACGGTCTTACGCGTCAGAGTAATCTTGCGCGGCTCCGTTGCCGAATCGCCATGATTGTTTTTCAGAAACGTCAACAACCGCTGTTTTTCATCGTCCGAAACGGATTGTCCCGCACCAGTCTGCGGCAACCCAGCTTCCTGCATCTGTTGCAACAGGCGCTCTACCGGCGTACCTGTTACTTCAGCCAATTCTTTGACCGTCACTTCCGCCATTCACTTTCTCCTCAGTCGGGGGCCGGGCGTTGCCGCCCAGCGATGCTGCCAGCCGACCGGTTTATTCAAACCAGGGGGCCCGGGCTGCCATGATCAGGGCGCCGGCGCGGGCTTCGTCGATTCCATCAATATTCAACAGATCGTCCACGGATTGTTCCGCAAGATCTTCCATGCAAAGGATGCCTTGGGCCGCCAGCTGGAATGCCAGGGCACGATCCATACCCTCCATATTCAGCAGATCGTCCGCAGGCTGGACCTCTTCCAGTTTTTCCTCGTTGGCAATCGCCTTCGTCAGCAGGCGATCCTTGGCTCGCGACCGCAGCTCGTTGACGATATCTTCATCAAAACCGTCGATCTCCAGCATTTCCTCCATGGGTACGTAGGCAATTTCCTCCAGAGAGGTAAAACCTTCGTCGACCAGGATCTGAGCCAGTTCTTCATCTACATCCAGCTCATCGAGGAAATTGCGCAGCACATCACCGGTCTCGGCTTCCTGTTTTGCGCGAATATCGTCTTCGGTCATGACATTGAGAGTCCAGCCGGTCAATTGACTGGCCAACCGGACGTTCTGGCCACTACGGCCGATTGCCTGGGCGAGGTTATCCTCAGCCACGGCGATATCTATGGTGTGCGTGTCTTCATCCAGAATGATCGAGGCCACTTCGGCTGGCGACATGGCGTTGATCACGAACTGGGCCAGGTTGTCATCCCAGAGCACGATATCCACCCGCTCACCGCCCAGTTCGCCGGATACCGCCTGAACACGCGAACCGCGCATGCCGATACAGGCACCCTGCGGATCAATGCGCTTGTCTTTCGAGCGCACCGCGATCTTGGCCCGGGAGCCCGGATCACGGGCAGCGCCCATGACCTCGATCAGCTCTTCGGAAATCTCCGGCACTTCGATACGGAACAGTTCGATGATCATTTCCGGGCAGCTGCGCGACAGTACCAGCTGCGGGCCGCGATTCTCGACACGGATATCCTTGAGCAGCGCGCGGATGCGGGTGCCGGTGCGGAATGTCTCACGCGGGATCATTTCCTCGCGCGGCAATACCGCTTCGGCATTATTGCCCAGGTCCACGATGACACTGTCACGGGTAACTTTCTTTACCGTGCCACTGATGATCTCACCCAACCGGTCGCGGTAGGCATCAACCACCTGGGCACGCTCTGCTTCACGGACCTTCTGGACGATGACCTGCTTGGCGATCTGCGCGGCGATACGACCGAACTCGACTGACTCGATCTTTTCTTCAACCACATCACCGACATTCAATGCCGGGTCGCGAGCGTGAGCCTGATCCAGCGCCAACTGCATATCTGGCTCTTCGAAGTCATCGTCCACCACCACAGTCCAGCGGCGGAAGCTGTCGTAGTCGCCGGTCTGGCGGTTGATTTCCACCCGCACGTCGACTTCGTCTTCATAGCGCTTTTTGGTGGCCGTTGCCAAGGCCAACTCCAGCGCCTCGAAAATGACTCCGGGCGGCACGCCCTTCTCATTGGATACGGATTCCACAACCAGCAGCACTTCTTTGCTCATCGTATGCCTCGCCTAACGCCGTCCATTGGGGCCATTGGAGCCCGAAAAATGCTCAAAACCGCGGAATGATATTACTTTTATCGATGGTATCGATGGGCAGCAGGTACTCGTGTTCGTCCACCTGCAATACAACCTCATCGCCTTCCACCCCGCGGATGACACCTTGAAAATTCCGCCGGCCTTCATAGGGCACGCGCAATCTGATTTTGGCCTGTTCGCCAACATAAGCGGCAAACTGTTCGAGAGTGAACAAAGGCCTGTCCATTCCCGGAGAAGATACTTCCAGAGTGTAATCGCCACTGATGGGGTCTTCCACATCCAGCACCGCACTGGCTTGCCTGCTGATGGTCGCGCATGCTTCCACGCTCACGCCGTCAGGGTGTTCGATATAGACTCGCAGCAGACTGTGACGCCCCTGCGAAAGGAACTCGATTCCCCAACAACGATAGCCCAGAGCTTCGACAATCGGGACCAACAGGCCCTCCAATTCGGTAACTTTGCCGGACAATTTCACCGCCTTTCTTGAATGAATAAAAAATGGGCCTAAAGCCCATCCTGGTTCCGGCCACTTCATATTATGAAGTCCGGAGTTAACAAAAAGCCCCTGAAAAGGGGCCTTTGACTGGTTGCGGGGGCAGGATTTGAACCTACGACCTTCGGGTTATGAGCCCG
>JASJKW010000355.1:0-7803 GCA_037621305.1 Pseudomonas sp. | reverse complement strand
TGGCATGCCGGGCCAGCATGATGCGCCCAGTGGCCTGTCGCTGTGACGACAGAGCGCCGTCCAGATACTCCCAGACCGGTCGGGCGAATTCAGGCTGGCTGCCATCGGCCTTCAGAACCGCAGGATCAGGCTCGATATCCTGAAACGCGCGATCAAACAGCTGGGCATCGATGCCTGCGGACAGTGCCTGCTCACGAAACTCATCGCGCCATTGGCTGAAACTGCGTTCTTCGCTGATCACGCCGACGGTTCGTAACCCCGGCTGAACCGATGCTTCCAGGCGGTTTTCACCACAGGCGGAGAGCGCCAGCAGGCTGGCCGCAATGGCAACAAGGCGGCGACATGGGGTGTTGAAGCGAGCGGGCAGGTTGAGCATGTATCAGTTTCCGGCAAATTCAGATTCCGGCCCACTGTATCACGCGATTTGACGAGGGCGAACCGGTGGGCGCTGGTTGTACTGCTGTTTGAGGGCGGAGGCAGCATCAGGTTCCTTCGTCGTCTCGGTAAAGATAAAAATATTCGATTGCGGACGGGGCTGGTACTATTCGGGGATGACGTTTTGCAGCCAGGCTGTTTGCGCATATTCGGGGCGTATTGGCGCTGTTGGTACACGTTGATTATTCAGAAGAATAAAGAATGCAAAGGAATAGTAAATTCAATCGATGGCGGATGCTGGCGATTCCCGCGATCTTGGGTGTATTTTTCACCGCATGGTTTTTAAATCCGGCTTACGAAATGTCGGATTTCTCACCTTTCCCTATCCAGGATTTCGAGTCGTCCTTTCTGCATCAGGAGGCGGAGTTCCAACAGGGTTTCGCTTCATCGGACCTGGATGAGTTTGTCCACTCGCCTTCCGTTGCGGCTCTGCCGGAAGGGGATCTGATGGCGGTCTGGTTTGCCGGCTCCAGAGAAGGCGCCGCCGATGTCGATATTCGCGCTGCGCGATTCGATGCGGTCAGTGGCAGCTGGGGTGAAGAGCGTATTCTGGTTACGCGGGAAATGACCCGCCGCGCGATAGGCAAACCGATCCGTAAACTGGGTAATCCGGTGATTGCCTATTCACCGGATGATCGCCTGTGGTTGTTCTATGTGTCGGTCTCGGTGGGTGGTTGGGCAGGTAGTGCGGTGAACGTCATGGTGTCCGATGATCTCGGTGCCAACTGGTCCAAACCACGGCAACTGATCACCACGCCCTTCGTGAATATCAGTACGCTGGTGCGCGCTGCACCGGTGTTTCATGAAGATGGTTCAATCGGTCTGCCGGTATATCACGAGTTTCTCGGCAAGTTTCCCGAGTATCTGTATATGGATGCGCAGGGACGGGTGGTCGACAAATTCCGTATCGCCGATGGCACGAACTCATTGCAACCCACGGTAGTCCCGCTGGGTGGTAAACGAGCCGTAGCCCTGCTGCGGGATGCGAGCGAGGTTGGGCACGTGCTGGCTACCGTCACCGAAGATGCCGGTCGTACCTGGAAACCCGAGTGGGCGGTCGCGCCATGGAATCCCAATTCATCGTTGGCTGCTGTACGTTCCAGTCGCGGCAGCCTGCTGGTGGCGCAGAATAACCTGATTGATGGGCGCTTCAGTCTGAGTCTGGATGAAGCCTCGGAAAGCCTCACCGACTGGTCGTTGGTAGCCTCCCTTGATGCGTCACCGGACCCACAAGGCAAGCCCTTTCCGCGATTCAAATATGAAGAATTGATCGGTGAGAAGTTTCTATCGACCAGCGGAGCGGCACGCCGGGGGCTGCTGACCGACTACCTGCGCGAGATCGATCAACGCATGTGCCGCAAAGGCATGTGCGACTTTCAGTATGAGTACCCTTATATGATTCGTGCCACTGACGGCCGCTACCACGTGGTTTACGCCTGGAATAACAGTTTCATCAAGCACGTGGCATTCAATGATGCCTGGGTGGAGGCGCAGCTGTGATTCCCGTAAGCCTGCAGTCTTGCCTGAGCTTTGCTCTGATTGTGTTCCTGTTGTTGCCGAACAGCCGAATCCCCATGCGCTACCGTGGTTTTCTGTTGCTTGCGGTGCTGGTCATAGGAATCATCCCGCTGCCCACCGGGCTGTCCTTGGCTGGTTACCTGCGCGGATTGACTGACGAGCTTTCTATCACGGCGATGGTCTGGATGCTCGCCGGCACCGCGCTACGCCTGGGTTGGCTGCAGCCTGGCTCGAGTGCTTGCTCGTGGCAGTTATGCTCGGTGTTCGCCGTGTTGGGGGTGTTGCTCTATCCCGCGTCGATGGGTGTGGGAATGCTCGACACCTACGGCTGGGGCTACTCGCCGCGGATATTGATTGCACTGATAGGCGTGCTGACGCTGGCATTTCTGTTGCTGGGCAATATGCTCGGCGTGCTCATACTGACGCTGGCCACATTGGCTTTTACGCTGGGTATCAAGGCCTCGGACAATTACTGGGACTACCTGATTGATCCCTTCGTGGTGTTCTATTCCATCGGCGTATTGGCAGCCAACTCGATAGCCGCCCTGTTGAAATGGCGTCGCGGTGTGTTTGCCCCTGCTGCACGGCTGGATGAAGGGCTGGACTGAGGTTGCTCAGCCGGCGACCAGAGGTAATCTGGCGCCGGCAGCTTTTACCAGCATCAACGCCAGACTGTCCCAGGACGAGCCGGAAGCCTGCCCCTTGATCTGCTCATCGGCTTGCTGGGCGAGACGCAGCATCGCTTCCCAGGTGGTCACCGTGTGACGTTGCAGGGCGCGGGATACCAGGGGTTTGCGCTTGTCCCAGATCGGCGGTCGCTGGCTGGAAAAAACCTTGTCCTGGGGGATGCCCCGGGCCAGATCGTGAGCCATGTTGTGCAGGCTGCGCAATTCCCGGGTGACCGCCCAGAGCACCACGGGTGCTTCCACACCTTCCCCTTTCAGACCTTGGAGTATGCGCAGCGCATGCTGAGCATCGCCCTGCAGCAAGGCGTCGGTGAGATTGAAGACATCGAAGCGGGCGCTGTCGGCAACCGCTAATTGCACGGTCTGCAGATCCAGCTGACCGCTGTCACAGAATAACTTGAGCTTCTCGATCTCCTGTGCGGCGGCCAACAGGTTGCCCTCGACGCGCACGCTCAGCAGCTCCAGTGCTTCGGGTGTGGCATGCAGGCCGGCGGCAGCCAGGCGATCGCGCATCCAGCCCGGCAACTGTTGTGCATCGATCGGCCAGATCTGTACGAAACGGCTGCTGCCGTGCTCGATCAGGCCCTTGGCCCATTTGCTGCGTTGGGTGCTGCCATCCAGCTTGGGCAGGGTGACCAGCAAAGTCGTGTCGGGGGGAGGGTTGTCCAGCCACGCCAGCAGGGCCTTGCCGCCTTCATCCCCAGGTTTGCCGCCGGGAATGCGCAGTTCGATCAAACGCTGTTGAGCGAACAGTGACAGGCTGTGACTGGCGTCATGCAAGTGACCCCAGTCGAAACTGCGATCCACATGAAATACCAGGCGTTCTTCGCTGCCGGCCTCGCGACAGGCGCGGCGAACCATATCGGCAGCTTCACCAGCGAGCAGCGGATCATCGCCGCTGATCACATAGACCGGCGCCAACCCGTCACCGAGCTGGCGCTGAAGCTGTCCTGCGTTGAGCTTCACGGCTCAGGGAGCCTGACGATCAAGCGCCTGTTCGCGCGCCGCGAGATCGCTGGCAGAAATGCTCGACAAGCGGAACATCAGCTGGCGAGTCAGGTCCTGAAGCATCTCGCGGTGCAGCAAGTCTTCTTCTTCGCTGGTGCCGATCAGGTTGTCCTTGTCGTTTACATAAACCCGCTGGGTGGAGAGGGTTTCCGGTCCGACAAGAGGACGATTCTGGCGGTCGCTGATCTGGAATGTCAGCTCACTGGTGAGCTCATATTCGGCAGGAGTCGACCGGTAGGTATAGGTGACCGCGCGTCGATCCTTTTGCTCATCCAACAGCTGCAAGTGGTAGGGCGCTGAGGAGCGTACGTCCACACCATTGATCTGGAGTGCTTCCAGCACGCTCTGATAAGTAGGGCCGTAGCTATTGCGAGCAGTGACGCTCAGCTCATCCAGCTTGACGCTGTCGACCCCAGTACCGCGCAGATGAAAGCCGCAGGCGCTGAGCAGCAGACTGGTGCCGAGTACAGCACAGCTCAGCAGATAACGTGGACGTTGCAGTGGCATGCCGATTCTCCGTTGCGTATCAATTGGCGACAATATTGACCAGCTTGCCGGGCACCACAATCACCTTGCGGATACTCAGGCCTTCGGTAAAGCGCAAAACGTTTTCATTGGCTCGGGCAGTGGCTTCCACGTCTTCGCGGCTGGCATCGGCCGGGACCTGAATGTGGCCGCGCAACTTGCCGTTGACCTGAATGACCAGCTCCAGGCTGTCCTGCACCAGGGCCGTCTCGTCCAGCGTCGGCCAGGGTGCGTCTATCACCGGAGTGTCATGTCCCAGCGCCTGCCACAGCGCATGGCCGATGTGC
Source organism: Pseudomonas sp. (assembly GCA_037621305.1). GTDB lineage: Bacteria > Pseudomonadota > Gammaproteobacteria > Pseudomonadales > Pseudomonadaceae > Halopseudomonas. Next base: position 3,344 of record JASJKW010000355.1, on the reverse strand, counting down.
GGAGCGATAGGTGCCAGCAGGAGGGTAACGGTTTCCAGGCCTTCCTGAAGTAGGGCACGATCCTGCTCGCCGGTCTGCGGCGCCTTTTCCAGTACGTTCATCAGTGTCATCACGGCGGCAATTGCGGTGTTGAACTTGTGGTGCTGGCCAATATCCTGGCTGGCCTGACGAATCGCAATATGGATAGCGCGACGCACGTCCTTCTGAGCGTCCCTCAAACTGTTGAGGTCCAGCGCCACGCAGGGGCCCTGAGTGGTGTGCTGATTGGCCAGGCGCCAGACCCGGCGCAGGAAGCGGTGCGCGCCCTCGACACCGGCATCCGACCATTCCAGGCTCATGTCCGGCGGGGAGGCAAACATCATGAACAGGCGGCAGGTATCGGCGCCGTACTGGTCGATCATGAATTGCGGATCGACCCCGTTGTTCTTCGACTTGGACATCTTCTCGATGCCGCCGATGACCACCGGCTGACCGTCGCTGGCCAGGTGAGCGGCAATGACCTTGCCTTTGGCATCGCGCTCCACCTCGACGTCAGCGGGGTTGAACCAGGTCTTGCTGCCGTTCTCTTCGAGACGATAGTAGGTCTCGGCGATGACCATGCCCTGCGTCAGCAGGTTCTTGAATGGCTCATCCGAATCGACCAGGCCCTGGTCGCGCATCAGCTTGTGGAAGAAGCGCGCGTACAGCAGGTGAAGAATGGCGTGCTCGACACCACCGATGTACTGATCCACTGGCAACCAATGGTTGGCTGCAGCCGGATCGACCATGCCCTGCTCGTAATGCGGCGATGCGTAGCGGGCGAAATACCAGGAGCTTTCGACGAAGGTATCCATGGTGTCGGTTTCGCGCCGTGCAGGGCCGTTGCAGGTCGGGCAGGTGCACTCGTAGAACTCGGGCATACGGGCCAGCGGCGAGCCGGCACCATCGGGCACGACGTCTTCAGGCAGCACGACCGGCAGTTGATCTTCCGGTACCGGGACATCACCACAGTGTTCGCAGTGGATGATCGGGATCGGGCAGCCCCAGTAGCGTTGACGGCTGATGCCCCAGTCGCGCAGGCGATATTGGGTGCGTGGCGCCCCCAGTTCCTTCTGCTTGAGCACTTCGCCGATGGCAGTGAAGGCGCTATCGAAGTCCAGGCCGTCGAATTCCTCGGAATTGATCAGCTCGCCCTTTTCCCCGTAGGCATCTTGCCAGGGGGTGGGAGTCTCGTCGCCTGCCGAGGTGCGTATGACTGCCTTGATCGGCAGGTGGAACTGGCTGGCGAACTCGAAATCGCGTTCATCATGGGCAGGCACGGCCATGACCGCACCTTCGCCGTAACTCATGAGTACATAGTTGGCGACCCAGACCGGCAGTTTTTCGCCGGTCAACGGGTGTTCGACGAACAGTCCGGTGGGCTGACCCTGTTTTTCCTGGGTGGCGATATCAGCTTCGGCTACACCGCCGCGTTTGCATTCATTGATGAAGGCCTGCAGCGCCGGATTGTTCTCGGCGGCCTGGGTGGCCAGTGGATGCTCGGCGGCGACTGCAACATAGGTCGCGCCCATCAAGGTGTCGGGGCGGGTGGTGAAGACCTTGAGCTTGCCGGCGCTGCCGATGGAGGCCTGATCGTAGGGGAAGTGCACTTCCATTCCTACGGATTTGCCGATCCAGTTGCGCTGCATTGTCTTGACCTGTTCCGGCCAGCCGGGCAGGTTGTCCATCGAATCCAGCAGCTCTTCCGCGTAATCGGTGATGCGGAAGTAGTACATGGGGATTTCGCGTTTCTCGATCTCGGCGCCTGAGCGCCAACCCTTGCCGTCGATCACCTGCTCATTGGCCAGGACGGTCTGGTCGACCGGGTCCCAGTTGACGGTACCGTTCTTGCGGTAGATCACGCCTTTCTCGTACAGCTTGGTGAACAGCCACTGTTCCCAGCGATAGTACTCGGGGGTGCAGGTGGCGAACTCACGCGACCAGTCGATCGCCAGTCCCAGGCTTTTCAGCTGGGTGCGCATGTAGTCGATGTTGGAATAGGTCCAGGCGGCGGGTGCGACATTGTTGTTCATCGCCGCGTTTTCCGCCGGCATGCCGAAAGCGTCCCAGCCCATGGGCTGCAGCACGTTCTTGCCCTGCATGCGCTGGTAGCGGGCAATCACGTCACCGATGGTGTAGTTGCGCACGTGGCCCATGTGCAGCTTGCCGCTCGGGTAGGGGAACATCGACAGGCAATAGTAGGTTTCGCGGCCTGGCGTTTCGTCTACCTTGAAGGCGTCGGTCTGTTCCCAGGCGGTCTGGGCGGCGTTTTCTATTTCGCGGGGAGAATACTGTTCTTGCATGGGCGTGGACTGTTTGTCGACTCGTATGTCAGAGAAAAAAGTAATGAGGCAGGATACACCACCGGGCTCGGCACAGGTAGGGGCTGTTGCCATTCGTCGCGAGCCACGGGAGAAATCGGAGGCCAGGTCTATGCTGTGGGCAAAGGATGTCCATTTGCCTTTGGATAGTCAGATTGCCTAGGGAGAAAGATCATGAAACATGTGCAGCCGGAGCCCCTTGCCTGTGGGCGCGACTCATCCTACGGGCGACTGCTGCGCCGTCTGGATCAGGCCCTGGATGTCGCTCACACGCGGCAATGGATGTCGGGTCGGCAGGACGTACCGGCAGAACTCGAAGTGTACGGTTTGAGCAAACAGGACATGCAGTTGCTGCAACGCATCCTCGGTGTCATGCACGACAGACACACGGATACCAGAAACCTCGGGCGAGCAGCCGCCTCGCCATCAGTGTTGGCGGCGCTTGATTGCGCACAGCATCAGCGCAGCCAGTACTAGTACCGCCAGCGGCCAGCTGCCGAAGCGCAGCCAGGGCGTAAGACCGTCGCGGGGTTGCACATCGCCGCGCAATACCGATTGCTGAAACTGCGGTATGCGCGCAGTGATCTGGCCCTGGTGGTCGATCAGCGCGGTGACGCCATTATTTGTGCCGCGAATCATCCAGCGCCCGCTTTCCAGGGCCCGCATGCGGGCCATCTGCAGATGCTGCAATGGACCGATGGATTTGCCGAACCAGCTGTCATTGCTGATGGTCAGCAGCAGCTCGCTGCGTGCCGCAAGTCGGCCAGCGAAATCGGGGTAAACGGTCTCATAGCAGATCATCGGCGCCAGACGATATCCCGCAGCTTCAAGCGGCTCTTGCTGCAGGGGGCCGCGGGAGAAGTTCGACATGGGCAGATCGAAGAAGCTGATCACGCCGCGCAGCAGATCTTCCAGCGGCACGTATTCACCGAAGGGTACCAGCTTGTGCTTGAGGTACTGGCTGGGTTGGTCGCCGGCGACCATGATGCCGTTGTAGATGCGCAT
>JASJKW010000354.1:0-7380 GCA_037621305.1 Pseudomonas sp. | reverse complement strand
AATTGGCAGGTCGATATGGGTGAGCGGTGCAAAAGCGGTGCATTATACCTGTGCTGGCGTCAGTGTGCTTGCACCGTGCAAAACCGCTCGGCGCATCAATATGGTGCGCAACAACTATTCCACGCACCCATTAAGTGCGCGATAATACGGCCCATTCCCCATGGCGATCGGTCGACCGCGCTGCAGCAGGGTTTTCAGCGGCTTGGCAATAGTGGCACAGCTTTTGCTGCATCGGTTGCGGACAGTTTGTACCACCCGCGGAGTACATCGAACGCCGCATGAATTTGGTAGACAGGTGCCAGGCTGTTACCTGGAAAATGATTCCTTCTGGAGAAGAACATGTCGAAAGCGATTCAACTGATCAACGAATTTGACGTGAAGTGGGTTGACCTGCGCTTCACCGATACCAAGGGCAAACAGCAGCATGTAACCATGCCTGCCCGCGATGCCAACGAAGACTTCTTCGAAGAAGGCAAGATGTTCGATGGCTCCTCGATCGCCGGCTGGAAGGGCATTGAAGCGTCCGACATGATCCTGATGCCTGATGACAGCACCGCCGTGCTGGACCCCTTTACCGAAGAGCCAACGCTGATCATCATCTGTGACATCATCGAGCCAGCGACCATGCAGCGCTATGATCGCGACCCACGCAGCATCGCCCGCCTGGCTGAGGAATACCTGAAGTCCATCGGCATCGGCGACACCGCCTTCTTCGGCCCTGAGCCCGAGTTCTTCATTTTTGATGAAGTGAAGTTCAAGTCCGATATCTCCGGCTCGATGTTCAAGATCTACTCCGAGCAGGCTTCCTGGAATACCGATTCATCCTTCGAGACCGGCAACAAGGGCCACCGTCCCGGCGTCAAGGGCGGCTACTTTCCGGTAGCGCCGGTCGATCACGACCATGAAATCCGCACCGCCATGTGTAATGCACTGGAGGAGATGGGCCAGGTCGTGGAAGTACACCACCACGAAGTGGCTACTGCCGGCCAGAACGAGATCGGCGTGCAGTTCAACACTCTGGTCGCCAAGGCGGACGAAGTACAGAACCTCAAGTACTGCGTACACAACGTCGCTGATGCCTATGGCAAGACCGCCACTTTCATGCCCAAGCCGCTGTACGGCGATAACGGTTCCGGCATGCACGTGCACATCTCGATCAGCAAGGATGGCAAGAACACCTTTGCAGGCGAAGGCTATGCCGGCCTGTCCGATACCGCGCTGTACTTTATTGGCGGCATCATCAAGCACGGCAAGGCGCTGAACGCCTTCACCAACCCATCGACCAACTCCTACAAGCGTCTGGTTCCCGGTTTCGAAGCCCCGGTCATGCTGGCCTACTCCGCTCGCAACCGTTCCGCCTCGATCCGTATTCCACACGTATCCAGCCCCAAGGCGCGACGCATCGAAGCACGCTTCCCAGATCCGGCTGCCAACCCCTATCTGGCCTTCGCTGCCCTGCTGATGGCCGGCCTGGATGGCATCCAGAACAAGATCCACCCCGGTGACGCGGCCGACAAGAACCTGTACGACCTGCCCCCGGAAGAAGCCAGCCAGATCCCACAGGTCTGTGGCAGCCTGAAAGAAGCGCTGGAGGCCCTGGACGCCGATCGCGAGTTCCTGACCAAGGGTAGCGTGTTCACTGACGAGTTCATCGACACCTTCCTGGAGCTGAAGGCGGCCGAGGAACTCAAGGTGCGCACTTTCGTTCATCCGCTGGAATACGATCTGTATTACAGCGTTTGATGCGCAAGGTCTGCGGCGTCTTGCTGCGGACTTCAGTTGATCCTCTACGAGCCCCGTCCTGACGGGGCTCGTCGTTTCCTGCAGTGGGCTCCCCTCTCAGGCCGCTGGCCACCCTCGGCGATTCCTTTCACAAACCTTTCACTGCGCTGGTATGACCAGTATGGGCGATTGCCGATCGCCAGCATGACCACCGAGTCAGGCCCATAATTCACTGACTACCGCGCTTCGCTTACTCTGAATGGGTAAAAATACTGGTCTGACCACTGAGATAACATCTGGACCTGTCCCGCCGGTAATAGCAGTATTCGACCGAACGAGTTAATGTCGCACTTGAAATGCGCATTCCTCATAAAAAAAATAAGGGAAATCCAGATGAGCCAAACGCTTTTGTCTCTGCTTGCATTCTTTCCTCTGGTTCTGGCGGGGGTCCTGTTGGTCGGGTTCCGCTGGCCGGCGAAATATGCAATGCCAGTCGTCTTCTTCGTAACCGTTGCTATCGCTCTGCTCGCATGGGACATGACGCTGATTCGAGTCGTCGCTTCCAGCCTTCAGGGCCTGGTACTGACGGCCTCCATCCTGTGGATCATTTTCGGCGCGATCCTCCTGCTCAACACACTCAAGCATTCAGGCGGCATTCTGGCGATCCGCAAGGGTTTCTCGGGGATCAGCCCTGACCGCCGTGTGCAGGCAGTGATCGTCACCTGGCTGTTCGGCTGCTTCATTGAAGGTGCTTCCGGCTTCGGCACACCCGCCGCAGTAGCCGCACCCTTGATGGTTGCGCTGGGTTTCCCGGCCGTTGCCGCTGTGGTGGTGGGCATGATCGTGCAATCCTCGCCGGTTTCCTTCGGCGCGGTGGGTACACCGATGATCGTCGGTGTCGGCGCCGGCCTGGATCAGGCAGGCATCGGTGGCGCGCTGGCTACCGTGGGTGGCGACTGGCCGACCTTCTTCCAGCTGATCGTTTCCAAAGTCGCCATTATGCATGCCCTGATCGGCATGCTGATGCCGCTGATCATGGTGATGATACTGACCCGCTTCTTCGGTCAGAACCGGTCCTGGAAAGAAGGCCTGGCCGTCGCCCCCTTCGCGATCTTTGCCGCCTTGTGCTTCTCCATTCCCTACGCCTTGGCCGGCGTATTTCTCGGTCCGGAATTCCCGTCGATCATCGGTGGTCTGGTTGGCCTGGCGATCGTGGTGCCTGCCGCCAAGGCTGGCTTCCTGATGCCCAAGGAAACCTGGGACTTTGCCGATCCGAAAGACTGGCCTGCCGACTGGATGGGCAGTGTCGAAATGAAACTGGATGACGTGGCCGGCAAGCGCCCGATCGCCATCTGGATGGCCTGGCTGCCCTATGTCCTGCTGGCTGCGGTGCTGGTGCTGTCGCGCACCAACGACACCCTCAAGGGCCTGCTCAACAGCCTGAGCTTCAAGTTCACCAACATCATGGGCGAAGCCGGTCTGTCCGCCAGCCTGGAGCCGCTGTATCTGCCGGGTGGCATCCTGGTATTCGTGGTACTGGTGACCGCGCTGGTGCATCGCATGTCGCTCACCGAGTTCAAGCGCTCGCTGGGTGAGTCCACCAACACCATTATCGGTGCCGGCTTCGTGTTGATCTTCACCATTCCCATGGTGCGCATCCTGATCAACTCGGGAGTGAACCTGTCCGACCTGCCGTCCATGCCGGTAGCGATGGCCAATGCGGTGGCTAATGCCGTAGGTGATGTCTACCCGCTGTTCGCTCCCACCGTGGGCGCGTTGGGTGCCTTCATCGCCGGCTCCAACACCGCTTCCAACCTGATGCTGTCGCAGTTCCAGTTCAACACGGCTGAGCTGCTGGGCATCTCTGGCGCCATGATAGTGGCAGGCCAATCGGTAGGTGCAGCGGCGGGTAACATGATCGCCATCCACAACGTGGTTGCGGCATCGGCCACCGTTGGCCTGCTGGGTCGCGAGGGCATCACGCTGCGCAAGACGCTGTTGCCGACCATCTACTACGTAACGGCTGCCGGCCTGCTGACAATGCTGGCAATCTATGTGTTTGGTGTCAGTGATCCGCTGAGTGCAGCGGGGATTACCACCACCGGGAGCTGATCTCCGGGGAGGTAAAGAAAGGGCGATACACCTTGCGTGTACCGCCCTTTTTTATTGCCAGCCTTCCAGCCGCATGGTCGCGCGCTCCAGCCGCTGCCCCTCGTTCTCGATATCCCGGAGGTTGTCGCGAATACTGTGAATATGATCCACCGCCGCCCGCTTGGCCTGGGTCGGCAAGCGCTCCATCACTGCGTGATAGAGCCGCGCATGCTGACGGTCCAGCTGCCGTTTGTGGGGCGGCCTGTGATACAGATTCTGCACCGAGGCAAATACCGAGCTGAGCAGCAGCTTGGTCAGCGATTGCAGAGTATGCGCCAGTACCGGGTTATGCGACGCATCGCAGATCGCCAGGTGAAACGCATGATCCAGTTTTGCCAGCGCTTCCGGATCCTGTACCGGCCCGCTGGTATGGGCGGCAACCATCTCATCGTAACGTCGCTGGATCAGCACGAAGTCTGCATCGGTTCCCCGCAGGGCCGCCAGGCGTGCCGACTCGCCTTCGAGCAGCGCCCGCACCTCCAGCAGATCGAACAGTGTCCGCGGGTGATTGTTGAACAGATGCATCATCGGCGTTTCATCCCGATTGCCCATCAGGCTGGCCACATAGGAACCGCGCCCTTGAGAGGTCTTGATCAACCCCCTGCCGCGCAGCACTTTCAGCCCTTCACGCAGGGCGCTGCGGGAAATACCCAGTTTCTCGCACTGCTGTCGCTCGGAAGGCAACATCTGCCCCATTTTCAACACACCATCCGCTATCAGCTTCTCGATGCGGTCTGCGACCACATCACCGACCTGGCGGCGCTCCGAAGCACCTTCAACCATGACCTCACCTTCTTGATAAAACTGGTCATACCAGAGTAGGGATGACGAAATTACAAATCCACTATAATTTTGTGATCGCCTGTATCTCTAGCACTTATCCATCCATAAACCTCAATAAAGCTGAAACAAACTGGTCCGACCACAGGGTTTTGGGCTGGACGTCTGCCGCCCAAAGCAGCAGTATTCTGGACCATAAGCTGGTCCTCAGACCATCGACAGCAAACAGGTGATATCCGTGAACCTTCTCTATGATGAAAAGCTCGACGGCCCTCTGCCCACCGTGGACAAGGCGGGACTGATAAACGAGCTACGCCAGACACTGCCTGATCTGGAACTGCTGCACGAGCGTGAAGACCTGCAGCCCTACGAGTGCGATGGCCTGTCAGCCTATCGTGTCATGCCGCTGCTGGTGGTGCTGCCCGAGACCGTTGAGCAAATCGAGACCTTCATGAAGATCTGCCACCAGCGCCAGGTACCCGTCGTCGCCCGCGGCGCCGGCACCGGCCTGTCTGGGGGCGCCCTGCCACTGGAAGGTGGCGTGCTGCTGGTACTGGCACGACTGAAGACCATCCTCGAGGTCAACCCTGAAGGACGCTTCGCCCGGGTCCAGCCCGGCGTGCGCAACCTGGCGATCTCCGAGGCCGCAGCGCCGCACCAGCTGTATTACGCCCCCGATCCGTCGTCGCAGATCGCCTGTTCGATTGGCGGCAACGTCGCCGAGAATGCCGGCGGCGTACACTGCCTGAAATACGGCCTGACCGTGCACAACCTGCTGAAGCTGGAAATCGTTACGGTCGAGGGTGAGCGCATGACGCTCGGCTCCGATGCGCTGGACAGCCCCGGTTTCGACCTGATGGCGCTGTTCACCGGCTCCGAAGGCATGCTCGGCATCGTCGTCGAAGTCACCGTCAAGCTGCTGCCGCGTCCGCAGGTAGCCAAGGTATTGATGGCCAGCTTCGATGACGTCGGCAAGGCCGGCAAGGCCGTGGGCGACATCATTTCTGCCGGTATCATCCCCGGCGGCCTGGAAATGATGGACAATCTGGCCATCCGCGCCGCCGAGGACTTCATCCACGCCGGCTATCCGGTGGACGCCGAAGCCATCCTGCTGTGCGAACTCGATGGCGTCGAAGCCGACGTTGCCGACGAGTGCGAGCGGGTCCGTCAGGTGCTGGAGAACAGCGGCGCGACCGCCATCAGCCAGGCGAAAGACGACACCGAGCGGGCACTGTTCTGGGCCGGCCGCAAGAATGCCTTCCCCGCAGTAGGCCGGATTTCGCCGGACTACTACTGCATGGACGGCACCATTCCGCGCCGCGAGCTGCCCAAGGTATTGCAGGGTATCGCCGACCTGTCCGCCGAATACGGCCTGCGCGTGGCCAACGTGTTCCACGCCGGCGACGGCAACATGCACCCGCTGATCCTGTTCGATGCCAACCAGGAAGGCGAGCTGGAACGCGCTGAAGCAGTCGGCGGCAAGATTCTCGAGCTGTGCGTTGCGGTCGGTGGCTCCATCACCGGCGAACACGGTGTGGGTCGCGAGAAGATCAATCAGATGTGCTCGCAATTCAACGATGACGAGCTGCTGACCTTCCACGCCGTGAAGGCCGCCTTCGATCCCGATGGGCTGCTCAATCCGGGCAAGAACATCCCCACGCTGAACCGCTGCGCCGAATTCGGCGCCATGCATATTCACAACGGCGAGCTACCCTTCCCCGAACTGGAGCGCTTCTGATGTCAGCTGATCACCACCACGCCCATCGCCCCGGCGAGCGCGCTGCGTCAGCCAGCGAGCAGCAACTGCAGCAGCAGGTGCTCGATGCCCTGCACAGCAACACACCCCTGGCCATCCAGGGCGCCAACAGCAAATCTTTCCTCGGCCGTCCGGTTGAGGGTCAGGTGCTGGACACCCGCGGTCACAGCGGCATCGTCAATTACGATCCCACCGAACTGGTGGTGACCGTGCGCAGCGGCACGCCGCTGGTCGAGCTGTTCGCCGCCCTGGAAGCACAGGGCCAGATGCTGACCTGCGAGCCGCCCACCTTCAACGGTCAGGCGACCGTCGGCGGCATGATCGCTGCTGGTCTGTCTGGCCCGCGCCGGCCCTGGTCCGGTGCGGTACGCGATCTGGTGCTTGGCACCCGGGTCATCACCGGTCATGGCAAGCTGCTGCGCTTCGGCGGCGAAGTCATGAAGAACGTTGCCGGCTACGACCTGTCTCGCCTGATGGCGGCCAGTTTCGGTCAGCTCGGGGTACTCACCGAAGTGTCCCTGAAAGTGCTGCCCAAACCGGTAAGCACTCATCACCTGCGTCTGGAACTGCCCGCCGAAAAGGCCTTGCTGAAGCTGGCCGACTGGGGGCAGCAGCCGATTCCGATCACCGCCGCGGCTTACCTGGATGGCCATCTGCACCTGCGCCTGGAAGGCGGCATAGGTTCAGTACGCTCGGCTGCCGACCGTATCGGCGGCAGCGAACTGAACGCGGATTTCTGGACCCAGCTCAATGAGCAGCAACTGGCGTTTTTCCAGGACCCTCGCCCGCTGTGGCGCCTGTCCTTGCCATCGCTGACCCCGGCGCTGGATCTGCCCGGCGACAGCCTGCTGGATTGGGCCGGTGCCCAGCGCTGGCTGAAAAGCGACGCCGCTGCCGATGAAATTCAGGCACTGGCCAGCCGCCACGGCGGGCATGCCACCTGCCATAGCAGCGGCGTAACGGACAGCCCG
>JASJKW010000353.1:0-15064 GCA_037621305.1 Pseudomonas sp. | reverse complement strand
CAGTGATGTGCCTACCGCCATATGCGTCAACACCTCGGGAGCAAAGCCCTGCAGCGCAAAACTGTACACCAGCACCGGAACGATGATCATGCCACCGCCCACGCCGAACAGACCGGCCAGCACACCGGCAAAACCGCCCAGCACCAGATAGATGATAAATTCCATTACATTCCTCGTATTGCCTCGGCGACGGCTGGTGAGCACGCCGCGCGCTAGTGTATCGAAAACTGGCCGTCGCCGCTGCCCCCAGCCGAACCGGACACCACGCTCTGGAAGTCGGTACACTAAGTCCGTTGACATTTCATTCCTGCGCCTTGAAGAGGTTTCTCCATGTGTCTGATTGCTTTCGCCTGGCAGGTTACTGAGCGACCGCTGGTATTGCTCGGCAACCGGGACGAATTTCATCCCCGTCCGACACGGGCGGCAAGCTTCTGGACCGATGAAGGCCATCCCGAGTTATTGGCCGGCAAGGATCTGCAAGCGGGCGGCACCTGGCTGGGGGTAACCCGCAGCGGGCGCTTTGCTGCGCTGACCAACATACGTTCGCCCGGCGCACGTCCTGGTCCGCGTTCGCGGGGCAAGCTGGTGCTGGATTATCTGACCGGCGACCTATCGCCGACGGATTACCTGCGCAGCCTGACAGAGGATCTCGATGGCTATGCGGGTTTCAACCTGCTGGTCGGAACGGCAGAGCAGCTCTGGCATCTGAACAGCGAAGAACGTCAGGCACAGGCACTGCAGCCGGGGATCTATGGCCTCTCGAACGCCTCGCTGAACAGCCCCTGGCCCAAATTGCAGACGTTGTGCCAGGGGCTGGAAGCGAATCTGGGAGCCGACAGCGAGACACTGCTGGAACTGCTCAAAGACAGCAATGAATACCCCGACACACAGCTGCCCGACAGCGGCGTCAGCCTGGAATGGGAACGTCGCCTGTCAGCCACCTTCATTCTCGGTGAAGACTACGGTACACGCGCCTGTACTCTGATGAGCATGGATTCAGACGGCAGTATTACCTTCGTCGAACAGAGCTACGGCCTGAACGGGCAGAAACTGGGCGAGTCGGGCTGGGTTTTGTAGAGAAGTTGATGACATCAGAGACCAGCTGAAATCAATGCTCAGCTGGCCCGGTTACATCAGACATGATGCTCGATGTACTCACTCAACGCCCGACGGGTCAGGTCATTCAGAGAAATGTCCGCTCGACTGGCTGCCACGCTGGCTGCCATGTGCAGCTCGTGCCCAATACGTACGTTGAACGAGCCTTTACAGCCGCAGCACCGCCATCATCACAGTAAATGTATCTGTTCCCTTTACGTTATTCATGTCCATCTGAGCATGTCATTGCGGAGCAGCAGATGCTGGCTTTGAGGGGCAAGACGGCTGGGGTCTAGGCTGCTGGGGGCGTCGTCGAGCAGGCGCTCGACAAACCGAGGTAGGGAAGTATGCCTGCCGGCTCTGGCATCCCCCCTCTCCCCGGCCCTCACCCGCAAGGGGAGAGGGAGAATTCAGCGCACCGGCATCAGCACTTTTCCCAGCCCCATTCTGCGCAACGCCAGGTGCAGGATGCTCTGCACCAGATAGGCATTATCCAGGGTCAGCGCTTCGTTGAGCAGCGCCTGAGCATCGCTCAGGCGGATCTGACGCAACAGCCATTTGACCCTTGGCAGGTTGGTCGCGTTCATGGACAGCACATCACAGCCCATTGCCAGCAGCAGCACCGCCGCCGCCGGATCGCCGGCCATTTCACCACACACACTCATCGGCTTGCCGGCTTCCTTACAGGCCCGGGCGACCAGCATCAAGGCCTGCAATACCGCCGGATGCAGCGAGTGATACAAATCGGCTACCCGCGGGTTGTTACGGTCCACTGCCAACAGGTACTGGGTCAGGTCGTTGGTACCGACCGACAGAAAATCGACCCGCTGCGCCAGTTCACGCGCCTGATAAACCGCAGCCGGCACCTCGATCATGACCCCCACCGGCGGCATCGGAACCGTGATGCCCTCGTCCAGCACCTCGCTGTGAGCACGGTGAATCAGGTGCAATGCTTCCTCAACTTCGGTCACGCTGCTGATCATCGGCAGCATGATGCGCAGGTTTTCCAGCCCTTCGCTGGCTTTGAGCATGGCGCGAATCTGCACCAGGAAGATTTCCGGGTGATCCAGGGTGACGCGAATCCCACGCCAGCCGAGGAAGGGATTGTCTTCCTTGATCGGGAAGTAGCTGAGGGCCTTGTCACCGCCGACATCCAGGGTGCGCATGGTCACCGGCAATGGATGGAAAGCTTCCAGCTGCGCTCGATAGGTGGCCTGCTGCTCCTTCTCGCTGGGGAAACGGTCCAGAATCATGAACGGCACTTCGGTACGGTACAGCCCCACTCCTTCCGCGCCACGGTCCAATGAGCGGGCAATATCGGCAAACAGGCCGGTGTTCACCCACAGCGGCACGCGGTGACCATCAAGGGTGACGCAGGGCTCGGCGCGCAGCTTTTCCAGCCCATGGGACAGCTCGATTTCTTCGCGGATCAGCTCGCGGTAATGTCGGCGCAGCTCCTGGGATGGGTTTGAATAGACCTCGCCGACGTTGCCATCGACGATCAGTTCCAGCTTGTCCATGCGCAGGTAAGGCAGATCCACCGCGCCCATGACCGTGGGAATACCCATCGCACGCGCCAGAATCGCCACGTGCGAGCTGCCCGAACCGAGCACCGACACCAGACCGACCAGCCGGTCCTTGGGCACTTCGCCGAGCATCGCCGGCGTCAGCTCTTCAGCCACCAGAATGGTCTTTCTCGGGAACACCAGCCGTTGGCGCCCGGCTTCCTGCAGGCAGGCCAGCAGCCTACGCCCCAGATCCTTGATATCCGAAGCGCGCTCCTGCAGATAGGGGTCATCCATCAGCTCGAAACGGGCCACATGGGCATTGATGACATCGCGCAAGGCGCCCTGAGCCCACTGCCCCTGGCGGATACCCGCGATGATTTCATTACCCAGGGAGGAGTCGTCCAGCATCATCAGATAGACGTCGAACAGGGCCAGCTCTTCAGGGCGCAGCTGCGCTGCGAGCTTGGCGGACAGGCGTTTGATATCAGCATGAACGGCATCCACCGCCTTGCGGTACAAGGCGATCTCCGCATCGATATCCTTCACTTCCTTGTCCGGCACCGCCTTCAGATCCGCCGGCGGCACCATCACCACAGCACGACCTATGGCCACCCCGGGCGCACCGGGGACCGCATCGAAGCGAGTATCCTGAATCACTTCGCCAGCCCAGCCCAGGCCACGCATCGCCCCGGTAGCCTCGGCATGGGCGATGACCCCTGCCAACTGCGCGCTCATGGTGACGAGAAAGGATTCCTCCACTTCATCGAACTGACGTCGCTCTTTCTCCTGGACAACCAGCACACCCATGACCTGTCGTTGATGAATGATGGGCACGCCGAGAAAGGAGGCATAGCGCTCTTCGCCGGTTTCGGCAAAATAGCGGAAACGCGGATGGGCGGCGGCGTCTTCGAGGTTGACCGGCTCTTCGCGAATACCTACATAACCCACCAGGCCTTCATTGCTGCCCAGACTGACGACACCGACGGCATCCTTGTTCAGGCCCTCGGTGGCCATCAGCTCATAGCGATCGGTATCCGGGTTCAGCAGATCGAGGGTGCTCACATGGGTTTCCATCGCCTCGAGGACGCGGTTGACGATGATGTTCAGCGCCGAGGCGAGGTCCTTGGCTGCATTGACCTCCTGGACAATACGCCGGAGCGTATTCAGCATGTTCAGCATTCGCTCAGCTCACTCAACGGCAGGCGCGGCGCCAGTTCCTTCATTGCCCGGCGATAGACATCCCGCTTGAACGCCACCACCTGGCCCAGCGGATACCAATAGCTGACCCAGCGCCAGCCATCAAACTCAGGCTTGGCGGTGCGGGTCATGCATACGCGTTCATCAGCGCAGGTCAGGCGCAGCAGAAACCATTTCTGTTTCTGGCCGACACATACAGGTTGGGAGTGGCTGCGGATGAGACGCTGCGGCAAACGATAGCGCAGCCAGCCGCGGGTGCAGGCCAGGATCTCAACGTCTTCGGGGAACAGACCGACTTCTTCATGCAATTCACGATACAGCGCCTGTTCGGGGCTCTCATGATGGCGAATTCCGCCCTGTGGAAACTGCCAGGCCTCCTGACCGATGCGCCTGGCCCATAGCACCTGACCCAACCCGTTGGTCAGGATAATGCCTACATTGGGACGAAAGCCGTCGGAGTCGATCACTGCCAGTATCCTTATTTGTTGTCCACTGCATTGTTCCACAAAGACGCGCGTGCCAGCAATTGCATAAACACCCCCTTCCCCAAGCATTTATTCCGCGCCTGAATTATCCTTGCTGCTTCGCTACACCGATAACAGGAGCATTCCGTGGCACTGGCCATTTTCGACCTCGACAATACGCTACTGGGCACCGACAGTGACAATGCCTGGGGAGAGTTTGCCGTTGCGCACAACATCGTCGATGCGCAGACCTACGGCAAACTCAATACCCAGTTCTTCAATGACTACCTGGATGGCAAGCTGAACGTCACTGATTATCTGGACTTCTGCCTGGAGCCGCTGGGACGGCATAGCCGGGAGCAGCTGGATGAGTGGCACGCGCTGTTCATGCAGGAAAAGATCGAGCCCTTCATTCTGCCCAAGGCGTTCGAGCTGATCGCCCGTCACGAGCAGGCGGGCGATACCACCATGATCATCACGGCCACCAACCGCTTTGTTGCCGGCCCGATTGGCAAGCGTTATGGCATCGATATCATGTTGGCGTCCGAATGCGAAGAGATCGACGGACGTTACACCGGCCGCTCCTGCGATATCCCCTGCTTCCGCGAAGGCAAGATCACTCGCCTGGAGCGCTGGCTGGAGGAAACCGGCCATAATCTCGACGGCGCGTTTTTCTATAGCGATTCACGCAACGACCTGCCGTTGCTATCAATAGTCGACAAGCCTGTCGCCGTCGACCCGGACGATGTACTGCGTGCCCATGCCGAACAGCATGGCTGGCCTGTAATCAGTCTGCGTGACTGAAGCATGGACCACAGGCGTAGCGCAGGCGCGCTACGCCTCAAGCATGCGCCGCTGCGCTCAGACCGGCAGCACCCGACAGAAGTACGACTTGATATAACCGGTCTCGGGAATCGCCGGGTGCAACGGATGATCAGCACCCTGGAAGCCGCGTTCAGCGATGATCAGATGCCGATCCAGATGCCGACTGCCGGCCAACAGAATATCGCGCAGGCTGTTTTCCGCCAGATGCATGGAGCAGGAGGCTGACACCAGAATACCGTCCTTGTTGAGCAGACGCATGGCCTGTTCGTTCAGGCGGCGATAGGCGTTTTCGCCATTGCGGACATCCTTGCGCTTCTTGATGAAGGCAGGCGGATCGGCAATCACCACATCAAACTTTTCGCCGGCGCCCTTCAGCTCGCGCAGGGCTTCCATGACATCGCCTTCGACCACCGACATCTTTTCCGCCACGCCATTCAGTGAAGCGTTATGTTCAACCAGATCCAGCGCCGGAGCGGAGCTGTCCACGCACATGACATCACTGGCGCCGAATACTGCTGCCTGCACGCCCCAACCGCCAATATAGCTGTACAGATCCAGCACCCGCTTGCCCTTGACGTAGGACGCCAGCCGCGCGCGGTTCATGCGATGGTCGTAGAACCAGCCGGTTTTCTGGCCGGTGTGTACCGGCGCTTCGAAAAGCACGCCATTCTCTTCCAGCGCCACTCGCTCCGGCACGTCACCGAAGGCCACTTCGATATAGGAGTCGAGTTTCTCTGCCTTGCGTGCCGCACCGTCGTTCTTGAACAGCACGCCCGCAGGGGCCAGAACCTGAACCAGTGCCTCGATGACCTCTCCACGTACCCGCTCCATCCCGGGGGTAGTAATCTGCACGACCAGGTAGTCACCGAAACGGTCCACCACCAGGCCAGGCAGCAGGTCGGACTCACCGTAAACCAGACGGTAGAACGGCTTGTCGAAGAGTTTCTCCCGCAGGCTCAGAGCAACCTTGATGCGATGCACCAGCAGCGATTTGTTCAGCGG
This sequence comes from Pseudomonas sp., assembly GCA_037621305.1. Lineage (GTDB taxonomy): Bacteria > Pseudomonadota > Gammaproteobacteria > Pseudomonadales > Pseudomonadaceae > Halopseudomonas. The sequence continues at coordinate 8,973 of JASJKW010000353.1, read as the reverse complement.
ATGCGCAGCATCACGGCTGTGCAGGCGCGCACAGATCAGGTTGTCCGGGCTGACAGTAGCCAGACCCAGCACCTTGCCGAAGGTCGTCTCGAGCTGAACCTCCTGGCCCACTTCCAGAGCGGTAAGCGGGGTCTGGGCGATATCGACTTCGTTGCTGAAGACCCACAGGTGGCCGCCCTTGATTCGACGATCACTGTTGGTCTTGAGGCGCAGGCTGGGCAGACTCATCACGAACTCCTGAATATTGCTGGCTGGAACATTCCGCCGGTGCGGCAGTATACAGACGCCGCAGGCCTGAGTCTGCGACTACACTGAGCAATCCGGCCCCGATCATCTGACAACAGCAAACCTGGAGCGTGCCCATGACCATTCCACTGATTCTCACTGTAATTGCCGCTGACAAACCCGGGTTGGTAGAGAGCCTGGCCCAGGTCATCACTCGACATGGGGGCAACTGGCTGGATAGCCGCATGGCACGGATGGCCGGGCAGTTCGCCGGAATCCTGCGGGTTGATGTACCCGCCGCCCAGGTCGAGGCGCTGCGTACCGAGCTGGAAAACATGAGCAGCGGCGGAATGAATATCCAATTGGCGGTCAGCGGCCAGGCCGACGACCAGCCGCAGGCGACGCTGATGCTCAGTCTGGTGGGCAATGATCGCCCGGGAATCGTGCATGAAGTATCCGCGGTGCTGGCGCGTCACGGGGTGAATGTCGAACAACTGGAGACCAGTTGCGAACCCGCCCCGATGAGCGCCGACCTGCTGTTTCGCGCCAATGCCCGGCTGGGGCTGCTACCTCAGACCGACGCCAATGCCCTGCGCGCCGACCTGGAAAATCTGGCCGATGACCTGATGGTGGAACTGAACGATCTACCCTGAGCCGCTACAGCAGAAATAGCGTGGCCAGACCGAGGAAGGAGGAAAACCCCACCACATCGGTCACCGCCATCAATACCATGCTGCCGGCCAGCGCCGGGTCGATACCGAAACGTCGCAAAATCAGCGGGATCAGCAAGCCGGCGAGGACGGCGCAGACCAGATTGATCAGAATCGCCAGGCCAATCACCCAGCCGATCCCCAGACTGCCGAACCAGAGTATGGCCACGGCAGCCACCAGCACCGCCCACAGCACGCCATTGAGCGTGCCTATGCCCAGTTCCTTGACCAGCAACACCTTGAGGTTACCTGTGTCCACCTGACCCAGCGCCAGCCCCCGGATCACCAGGGTCAGGGTCTGACTGCCGGCAATGCCGCCCATGCTGGCGACGACCGGCATCAGCACCGCGAGGGCGACTATCTGTTCCAACGCGCCCTGAAACTGGCCAATCACCGAGGCGGCCAGAAACGCGGTGATCAGGTTGCATCCCAGCCATACGGAACGACGGCGGGTACTGGTCAACACCGGCGCGAACATGTCCGCCTCGTCATCCAGACCGGCCATCCCCATGATCGCCCGCTCGGAATCATCACGAATACTGTCCATCACGTCATCCACGGTGATGCGCCCAAGCAGAACCCCGTCCGGGCTGGTGACCGCGGCCGACAGCATGTCCAGGTCCTCGAACTGACGCTGCACGTCCTGACTGCTCATCAGCACATCCAGCGCCTTGAAATCGGCATCCATCACCTCACTGACCAGGCCATCAGCCGGGCTGGTGACCAGCCGACTCAGACGCAGCACGCCCAGATAGTGATTATCACGATCGACCACCATCAGCTTGTCAGTGTGATCAGGCAGATCTTCCAGCAGGCGCAGGTAGCGCAGTATCGAGCTGACCCGGACGTCAGCGCGCACGGAGATATGGTCGATGTTCATCAGACCACCGGCGGACTCTTCCGGATAGGACAGCATGTCCGCCAGCTGCTGACGTGTTTTGACATCCATGGACAGCAACAACTGCCGACCCGGGCCAAACGGCAGCGCCTGAATGAGATCCACCAGGTCATCAAGATCGAGCTGATGGGCTGCGTCCAGCAGCTCGGCGTCGGACATCTCCATTGCCAGGCCGGCGCGCACTTCCTCACGCAGGTGCACCAGAATCTGCCCTGCGCGGGCGCTGTCCAGCCGTGACCAGATACTGCTGCGCTCGGCGGGCGGCAGTGCTTCCAGCAGGCCGGCTGCCTGGGATGGATGCAGCTTGCCGAGAATCTTCAACGCCCGCTTGAATCGTCCGGCATCCAGCGCCTCACGCACCTGGGCGATCGGGCTGATGTCCTCTTCGTCTTCCGCTTCCGGCTCCAGGCTGTCCGGATGGTCATCACTGTTGGTCAGCAGACGCTCGGCCAGTGTCGGGTCCAACACTGCCAGGATGCCCCGTTCCTCTTCATCACCAATCTGATTCCACACCAGCTGCTGCTGCTCGGGATCCAGATGATTCAGCAGTTCGACAACCTCCGCCGCGGTCAGCTCACGCAGAATGCGCCGCACGCGCTTGAACTTGCCCTTGGCCAGCGCATCGACAACGGACTCCTGGGTTTCGGTAGCGGACAGGGCTTCTTCACTCATGGCATATTTCCATCAGGCGGTGATTCGGTTGACGCACGGCAAGCCGTATAGGTTACACGGAAGTGATGGTGTGATACCGAAATACCGCAGCGGTCAGTCCCGGCCATAACAGCCGGACCGAGCCTCGTTTGTGACAGCGCGATCAGCTTTGATCTTCGGCCCAGTCTTCCAGTGGCGGGCAGGCACAGAACAGGTTGCGATCACCGTAGACGTTGTCGATGCGGTTCACTGCGGGCCAGAACTTGTTGGCAGCTACCCAGCCCAGCGGAAATACCGCCTGCTCCCGGGAATAACCGCGCTGCCAATCACCCGTGATATCAGCCAGAGTATGCGGCGCATGGTACAGCGGGTTGTCTTCGGCCCCCCACTGGCCCTGCTCCACCAGGGCGATCTCACTGCGGATGGTCAGCATGGCATCGATGAAGCGGTCCAGCTCTGCCTTGGACTCGCTTTCGGTCGGCTCGATCATCAAGGTACCCGGTACCGGGAAAGACATGGTCGGCGCGTGAAAACCGAAGTCCATCAAGCGCTTGGCAATGTCTTCCTCGGAAACGCCCGACGCCGCCTTGAGGGGCCGTATGTCGATGATGCACTCATGGGCGACCCGGCCGTTCCGCCCGCTATAGAGCACCGGGTAGGCCTCGCCGAGCCGCTGGGCGATATAGTTGGCACTCAGGATCGCCACCTCGGTGGCCTGACGCAGACCGCTGGCGCCCATCAGCGCGATATAGGTCCAGCTGATCGGCAGAATGCTGGCACTGCCCCAGGGCGCAGCGCTGACCGCATCGTTTTCCGGATTCGGCCCATCCAGCGGCACCACCATGTGATTGGCGACATAGGGCGCCAGGTGGGCTTTCACGCCAATCGGCCCCATACCCGGGCCACCACCGCCGTGGGGTATGCAAAAGGTCTTGTGCAGATTCATGTGCGAGACATCCGCGCCGAAGTCCGCCGGCCGCGCCAGCCCAACCAGCGCGTTGAGGTTGGCGCCGTCCATATACACCTGCCCACCGTGTTGATGCACGATATCGCATATCTCCCGCACACCCTCTTCATAGACACCGTGGGTCGAGGGGTAGGTGATCATCAGGCAGGACAGCTCATCGGCATGGGCGGCCGCCTTGCTGCGCAGATCATCAACGTTGACGTTACCCTGCTCATCACAGGCAATCAGCACCACACGCATGCCGGCCATCATCGCCGAGGCCGGGTTGGTGCCGTGGGCAGAGGTCGGGATCAGGCAGACATTCCGATGCTGATTACCAGCCTCCTCATGGTATTTGCGAATCGCCAGCAGACCAGCGTACTCACCCTGGGCACCGGAGTTGGGCTGCATGCTGATGGCATCGAAACCGGTAATGGCCCGCAACATGGCTTCCAGCTCATCGATCATGACTCGATAACCTTCCGCCTGGGCCAACGGCGCGAACGGATGCATACGAGCAAACTCCGGCCAGGTGATCGGGATCATTTCGCTGGTGGCGTTCAGCTTCATGGTGCAGGAGCCCAGCGGGATCATGGCGTGGTTCAACGCCAGATCCTTGTTTTCCAGCGATTTTATATAGCGCAGCAAAGCAGTTTCCGAGTGATGCCGATTAAATACCGGATGGGTCAGAAACGCCGACTGGCGCTGCAGCGGTGCCGGGATACTGCTATCGCCATCACGTACGGCCTGATCCAGCGCTGCCAGATCCTGACCGTGCGCCTGCCCAGTGAAGCAGCTCAACAGGGTTTCAACGGTCGCCGCGGTGGTGGTTTCATCCAGGCTGATGCCCAGATGATCGGCATCAATCAGCCGTAGGTTGATACTCTGACTGCGCGCGCGGCCAACGATAGTGCTGGCCTGCCCCGGGACGTTCAACGTCAGGGTATCGAAGAAGTGCTGATTGCTGCGCACAATACCGCAACGCGCCAGCCCCGCCGCCAGTATGCCGGTCAGCCGGTGGACCCGCTGCGCAATGGTCTTCAGCCCCTCGGGGCCATGATAAACCGCGTAGAAGCTGGCAATATTGGCCAGCAATACCTGTGCGGTGCAGATGTTGGAATTGGCTTTCTCCCGGCGGATATGTTGCTCGCGGGTCTGCAGCGCCATGCGCAGAGCGCGATTGCCGCGGGTATCCACCGACACACCTATGATGCGGCCCGGCATGGCTCTCTTGTAGGCATCCCGCGTGGCAAAGAAGGCCGCATGCGGTCCGCCGTACCCCATGGGTACGCCGAAACGCTGGGAAGAACCGAATACCACATCAGCGCCCAGTTCACCCGGCGGGGTAAGCAGCACCAGACTCAGCGGATCCACCGCCACACAGGCCAGACCTTGCTGCGCCTGCACCTGCTGGATCAGTGGCTGCAGGTCACGTATCTCGCCCCAGGTGGTGGTGTACTGAAACACTGCGCCGAATACCTGGTGTTGCTCCAGCACATCGACGGAATCCACCAGCAACTCGAAACCGAAGGCCTCGGCGCGGGTGCGTACCACCGAGATGGTCTGCGGATGGCAGTCCTCGTCGATGAAGAAGATATTGCTCTTGCTCTTGGCTACTCGCCGCGCCAGCGTCATGGCCTCCGCCGCCGCGGTGGCCTCATCCAGCAACGAGGCGTTGGCCAGCTCCATACCAGTCAGATCCAGCGTCATCTGCTGAAAATTCAGCAGCGCCTCCAAGCGCCCCTGGGAAATCTCCGGCTGATAGGGCGTATAAGCCGTATACCAGCCGGGGTTCTCCAGCACGTTGCGCAAAATCACCGTTGGCGTAAGGGTGTCGTAATAGCCCATACCGATGCAGGAGGTGAAGGGTCGGTTGCGACTGGCAACCGACTTCAGATAATCCAGTACCTGCGCCTCGCTGCGCGGCGCACCCAATGCCAGTGAGCCGGGAAGACGAATGCTCTGCGGCACAGTCTGCCCGATCAGCTCGTCCAGCGAGGTTACCCCCAGTACCTCCAGCATGCTCTGCTGCTCGGCAGCGTCCGGACCGATATGCCGCCTGACGAAGGCATCATGCTGCTCCAGCTCGCTGAGGCTCGGGGTATGGCTCATACGTTTCACCTTCTTCTGTCTGGAAACTCTGAAGACGACTGCACTCGGCCAGGCTGCGCCTTTCAGGCTCTACGGATTCAGTTTATCGGCGTATCAAAGACTTGCCTGGTAGCCCTCGGCATCCAGTAATTTGTCCAGCTCACTGGTATCGGCAGGCTGGATCTTGAAGAGCCAGGCGGCACCGTAGGGATCGCTGTTGAGTAGCTCAGGTGCATCAACCAGTGCTTCATTGCTTTCCAGCACCTCACCGCTCACCGGCGCATAGATGTCGGAGGCGGCCTTGACCGATTCGACCACCGCACATTCCTCACCGGCCTTAACCTGACGACCGACTTCCGGCAGTTCGACAAAAACCACGTCGCCGAGTGCGTCCTGGGCGTGGTTGGTGATGCCCACGGTGACAGTGCCATCCGCTTCCTGACGGGTCCATTCATGGCTGCTGGCATAACGCAATTCGCTGGGGGTATCGCTCATTTCAATTTCCTCAGTGGGGGAAGCATTCCATTGAACACCCCGGCACGCTGATGCGAGCGGGACGTTCAGGCTCATCAAATCATTCGAATATTTTCTTGCCGTTACGCACGAAGCCGGGGCGGATTACCTGCACCTCCAGCAACTTGCCACGAATCTCGACACGGGCGGTTGTACCGGTGGCAGCAGGCACCCGCGCCAGCGCTATGGAGCAGCCGAGCGTGGGGGAAAAACTGCCGCTGGTGATTTCACCTTCACCGACACCATCAACAATCACCTTCTGGTGGCCCCGCAATACCGCCCGCTCATTCAGTACCAGACCCACCTGCTTGGGTTGGTCGCCAGCCTGACGCTGTGCTTCCAGTGCCTGGCGACCGATGAAGTCACGATCCTGCGGTTCCCAGGCAATGGTCCAGCCCATGTTGCCGGCCAGCGGCGAGGTCTGCTCGTCAATGTCGGAACCGTACAGATTCAATCCCGCCTCCAGCCGCAGGGTATCCCGGGCACCCAGGCCGCATGGTTTGCAACCGGCTTCGTTCAGTGCCTGCCAGAAAGCGACCGCTTCCTCGGCTGGCAGCATGATTTCCAGACCGTCTTCGCCGGTGTAACCGGTACGGGCAATGAACCAGGTGCCTTCCGGCTGCCCCTCGAAGGGCTTGAGAATGGAGATCAGCGCTGCACGACTCTCGCTGACGATGCTGGCGCACAGTTCGCGCGCCCGCGGGCCCTGAATGGCAATCATGGCCAGCTCATCGCGCTCGGTGATGGTGACGGCAAAGTCATCGGCCTGCTGCTGCATCCAGGCCAGATCCTTGCTGCGGGTGCCGGCATTGAGTACCAGCCGGTAACCGTCGTCGGTGCGGTAGACGATCAGGTCGTCGAGAATCCCGCCCTGGGTGTTGAGCATGGCGGTGTACAACGCCTTGCCGGGCTCGCTGAGCCGCGCCACATCGTTGGCCAATAGATACTGCAACCAGGCTTCGGCGTCCGCGCCAGTCACATCCACCACTGCCATGTGCGATACGTCGAACATGCCTGCATCCCGGCGCACCTGGTGGTGCTCCTCGATCTGGGAGCCGTCGTGCAGCGGCATATCCCAGCCCCCGAAATCGACCACCTTGGCACCAGCGGCCAGGTGACTGTCATAGAGCGGCGTGCGCGAAGCCATGGGCACTCCTTGTTGTGATCAGGTCAGTGCCTGATTGTAGTCACAAAGCCGGGGCTTTTGCAGTCTTTGCCGATATCACCGATCCGAGCTGCTCAACGACGCCCGGAACGCCTGATCAATACGATCACCGGCAACAGGCCGACCAGTACCAGTGTCAGAGCAGGGAGTGATGCCCGGGTCCAGTCGCCCTCGCTGGTCAGCGCATGGATGCGCACCGCCAGGGTGTCCCAGCCAAATGGCCGCATCAGCAGCGTAGCGGGCATTTCCTTGAGCACATCAACGAACACCAGCAGTGCGGCGCTGAGGATGCCCGGCAGCAACAGCGGCACATAGATGCGCCAGAATACTACCCAGCCAGGCTGCCCCAGACTCTGCGCTGCTTCCGGCAATGACGGCCGAATGCGCGCCAAGGACGTATCCAGCGGCCCATAGGCCACCGCCATGAAGCGGATCAGATAAGCCAGCAACAGGGCAAACAGACTGCCAAGCAGTATGGGCGCCGGGTTGCTCATGCCGAGCCAGCCCTGCAGCGGCACCACCATGTTGTTATCCAGATAACTGAAGAAGAACATGATGCCCACAGCGAGCACCGAGCCGGGCAAGGCGTAGCCGAGGTTGGCCAGAGCGACAGCGCTGCGTACCCGGCGGATCGGCTGCAGCCGCTGGGCCAACACCAACAGGATGGCCACGCTAACCGTCAGACCGGCGGCGATGCCGCCGAGAATCAGAGTGTTGCGAATCAATGACCAGTAGCGGCTGTCCAGATCGGCAATACCGCTGCTCAGCAGCCAGTACAGCAACTGGCCCACCGGGATGACAAAGGCGATCGACAATATCAACAGGCAGTAGCCGCTGGCGAACCAGCCCAGTGGGCCCTTCAGACGATAGAGTGCATCTTTGCGCGGCTTGTCATTGGCCGGAAAACGCTTGTTGCGACCCTGCGCGTGGCGCTCGGCAAACAATGCCAGAAATACGAACAACAACAACAGACTGGCCAGCTGGGTGGCGCTTTGCAGACTGAAAAAGCCGTACCAGGTCTTGTAGATGGCCGTGGTGAAGGTGTCGTAGTTGAATACCGATACCGCGCCGAAATCGGCCAGGGTTTCCATGATCGCCAGGGCGGTGCCGGCACTGATGGCCGGGCGCGCCATGGGAATGGCTACCCGCCAGAAACCCTGCCAGGGCGTCTGACCGAGAATCCGCGACGCCTCCATCAAGCCGCGTCCCTGGGCCAGAAAAGCGCTGCGCGCGAGCATGTAGACGTAGGGATAGAAGACCAGCACCAGGGTCAGTATCACTCCGCCGGTGGAGCGGATCGGCGGCAGACGAAAATCCTGGCCGAACCAGTCGCGCAACAGCGATTGCAACGGCCCGGAGAAATCCAGCAGACCGACCATGACGAAGGCCAGAACATAGGCAGGCACAGCGAAGGGCAGCATCAATGCCCAATCCAGCCAGCGCCGGCCGGGAAACTCGCACAGGCTGGTAAGCCAGGCCAGGCTGACCCCGAGCAGAATCACGCCTGCCCCCACACCGAAAATCAAGACCAGTGTGTTACCGAGCAGCTGTCCCAGCTGGGTCTGCAGCAGGTGGCTCCAGATCTGATGGTCGATATCCTGCCAGCTGAACAGCAGAACCAGCAGCGGCATGAGCACCAGACCGGCGGCGACATAGGCAACCCGCTGCCAGCGCACTTTGTGGGCTATGGATTGAAGGGGCACTGAAACGTCCTGTAGTTAAAAACGAACACGCCCGCCGGGAGACCGGCGGGCGTGCAGTATATAAGCAAAAG
>JASJKW010000352.1:0-3867 GCA_037621305.1 Pseudomonas sp. | reverse complement strand
CGCCTTCGATGGCCAGTGCGTCTTCGGTGGGGTTCAGGCCGGCTTCCAGTGCGTAGTTGGTATTGATCAGGGCCAGATCCACCTGATCAAGAACGCGGGGCAGGGTGGCGGCTTCCAGCTCGCGAATGCGCAGTTTGTGCGGGTTGTCCTCTATATCACGGGGAGTGGCGAGGATGTTGGATTTGTCTTTCAGAGTGATCACGCCAGCCTTGTCCAGTAGCAGCAAGGCGCGACCGCCGTTGGTGGCATCGTTGGGGATGGCGACGGTGGCGCGGTTGGAAATCTCGTCCAGCGATTTGAGCTTGCTGGAATAGATACCGAAAGGCTCCACATGCACATTGGCAACGCTGACCAGGTCGGTACCGCGGCCTTTGTTGAACTCGTCGAGATAGGGTTTGTGCTGGAAGAAGTTGGCATCCAGGCGGCCTTCTGCGACCTGCAGGTTGGGCTGTACGTAATCAGTGAACACCTTGATATCCAGCTCCACGCCTTGCTCGGCCAGGCCGGGTTTGACGAACTCAAGGATCTCGGCGTGGGGGACGGCGGTGGCGGCGATGCTCAATTTCTCTGCGGCATGGGCGCCGAAGGCAGTGGCCAGGGCCAGAACAGCGACAATCTTTTTCATGGAATGCTCCGAAATGAACGGGGTTGCAGGTTATTGTCCTGCTTATTTACGTGAATAGTGTACGACCAGGCGGTCGCCGATACTTTGCAGAATTTGCACCAGTACCAGCAACAACACAACAGTGACGATCATGACATCCGTCTGGAAGCGCTGATAGCCGTAGCGGATGGCAAGGTCACCGAGACCGCCGCCGCCGACCACACCGGCCATTGCCGTATAGGAAACCAGCGTAATGGCGATCACCGTTACCGCAGCGATGATGCCCGGGCGTGCTTCGGGCAGCAAGGCGCGAGTAATGATCTGGCGGGTGCTCGCGCCCATCGATTGGGTCGCTTCGATGATGCCGCGGTCTACCTCGCGCAAGGCGGTTTCAACCAGGCGTGCGAAAAATGGCGTGGCGCCGACTACCAGAGGGGGAATGGCGCCCGCGACGCCCAATGAGGTGCCGGTGAGAAACTTGGTGAAAGGAATCATCACGATCAGCAGAATGATGAAGGGCAGCGAGCGGAGTGCGTTGACGATCAGCGACAGCACGGCGTAAAGGCCGTTGCGCTCGAACATCTGGCGCGGGCCGGTCAGAAACAGCAGGATGCCCAGCGGCAAGCCCAGCAGTACGGTGAAGAACAGGGAGCCGCCGAGCATCAGCAGGGTGTCCAGGGTGGCAATCCAGATATCGTACCAGTCGATGTTGGTAAAGAATTCGGTCATCCGCGTAATACCTCAACATGCACATCGGCAGCGGCCAGACGCTCGCGCGCAGCTGACAGATCGCCGCCAATCAGCGCCAGGGTCAATTGTCCATAGGGCAGATCGCGGATGCGATCGATGCGCCCGGCAAGGATGCTGTAGTCCACGCCGGTTTCCCGGGCGACCTGTCCCAGCAGGGGGGCGAAAGTGGATTCGCCCTGGAAGGTCAGACGCAGGATCTGTCCTGACACGTGTCCGAAGTCATCCGCCTGGTCTTCAGCGGGTTCGCTGCCGAAGACAAAACTGCGCGTAGTCGGATGCTGGGGATGCAGGAAGACGTCAGCGACCGTGCCTTGCTCGACGATATGCCCGCCATCCATCACCGCGACCTGATCACATACCCGACGGATTACATCCATTTCGTGGGTGATCAGCACTATGGTCAGGTTCAGCTCGCGGTTGATTTCCGACAGTAATTGCAGCACCTGGCCCGTGGTATGCGGGTCCAGGGCGCTGGTGGCTTCATCGCACAGCAGAATGCTGGGCTCGGTGGCCAACGCGCGGGCGATGCCGACGCGCTGTTTCTGGCCGCCGGACAGCTGCGCAGGATACTTGTTGGCGTGGTCGCTGAGGCCGACCCGATCCAGCAGGGAAGCGACCCGGGCGGCGATCTGCCGGCGGTCGGCGCTGCCGGCGAGGTGCAGGGGCAGGGCAACATTGTCGGCGACGGTGGCCGAGGAGAGCAGATTGAAATGCTGGAAGATCATGCCCACCCGTTGCCGAAAGCGCCGCAGGCCCTCGGCATTCAGAGCGGTGATATCCTCGCCGGCGACCAGAATGCGCCCGCCGCTGGGCTCTTCCAATCGGTTGATCAGCCGCAGCAGGGTGCTTTTGCCTGCGCCGGAATGGCCGATGATGCCGTACACCTGACCTGCCTCTATGGTCAGATCAGTGGCATGCAATGCGGGTATGTCGCGGCCGCCGACTCGGTAGGCCTTGTTTACCTGCTGAAATTCAATCACGTGTCTGTTCGCCGCAAAATATGAGTTGATCGGACTCTCTCAAAAGCGTCGCTGCCGGGTGTTGGGAGAGTCCTTGGTGAGCATGGGATGTGTGCGTTATTTTTCCCGGTCGCGTTCCAGCAACGGCCCGAGAAACTGGCCGGTGTGCGAGTGCGCCATCGCCGCAACCTGCTCCGGGGTACCTGTAGCGATGATCTGACCGCCTTTGGAGCCGCCCTCGGGGCCGACATCGACGATCCAGTCCGCGGTCTTGATCACGTCCAGGTTATGCTCGATGACCACCAGGGTGTTGCCATGATCGCGCAGGCGATGCAGGACATCCAGCAGCTGCTGAATATCGGCGAAGTGCAGACCGGTGGTGGGTTCGTCAAGGATATACAGGGTCTTGCCGGTATCGCGTTTGGACAGTTCCCGGGCCAGTTTGACGCGCTGCGCCTCGCCGCCGGACAGGGTAGTGGCGGACTGCCCCAGGCGCACGTAGGACAGGCCCACATCCATCAGCGTCTGCAGTTTGCGCGCCAGTGCCGGCACCGCATCGAAGAAGGCGCGGGCCTCCTCGATGGTCATTTCCAGCACTTCATGAATGTTTTTGCCCTTGTACTTGATCTCCAGCGTTTCCCGGTTGTAGCGCTTGCTCTTGCACACGTCGCACGGCACGTAGATGTCTGGCAGAAAGTGCATTTCCACCTTGATCAATCCGTCGCCCTGGCATGCTTCGCAGCGCCCGCCCTTGACGTTGAAGGAGAAGCGTCCGGCCTTGTAGCCGCGTGAGCGGGCTTCCTGGGTGCCGGCAAACAGCTCGCGAATCGGGGTGAACAGTCCGGTATAGGTCGCCGGGTTGGAGCGCGGCGTGCGGCCGATCGGGCTCTGATCGATATCCACCACCTTGTCCAGGTGCTGCAAACCGTCGAAGCTGGAATAGGGCGCCGGGTCCAGCGTGGTGGCCCCGTTCAGAGCAGTCGCGGTGATCGGGTACAGGGTGTTGTTGATCAGCGTCGATTTGCCCGAGCCGGAGACGCCGGTCACGCACGTCATCAGGCCGACCGGGATCTCCAGATTGACCTTCTGCAGGTTGTTGCCGCAGGCGCCCTTCAGGCGCAGCCACTGGTCCTTGCGTACCGGTGTGCGTTCGGCCGGCACGGGAATCTTCACGGCGCCGGATAGATACTTACCGGTCAGCGAGGCCGGATGGTTCATGACCTGTTCCGGTGTACCGTGCGCCACTATCTGTCCGCCATGCACACCGGCGCCCGGGCCGATATCCACCACGTAGTCGGCGAGCCGGATGGCGTCTTCGTCATGCTCGACGACGATCACCGTATTGCCCAGGTCGCGCAAGTGAATCAAGGTGCCGAGCAAGCGCTCGTTGTCCCGTTGGTGCAGCCCAATGGAGGGCTCGTCGAGAATGTACATGACGCCCACCAGACCGGCGCCGATCTGGCTGGCCAGGCGAATGCGCTGGGCCTCGCCGCCGGACAGGGTATCGGCGCTGCGATCCAGGGCCAGATAGTCGAGCCCGACGTTGACCAGGAA
>JASJKW010000351.1:0-4992 GCA_037621305.1 Pseudomonas sp. | reverse complement strand
CCGCAACGCCTCCCACCGAGGGTTGATTTACGGGTGGAAAAGCTCTCGGGCTCGGGTGGAGTCAGCCCAGCAGCCCGAGTTCACGTGCTGTGCGCAGGGCGGTCTTGCGGTCGCTGACATCAAGCTTGCGGAACAGGTTGTTGATGTGGGTCTTGACCGTGCTCAGGCCGATGAACAGCGCCTCGGCAATCTGCTGATTATTCTGGCCCCGGGCCATGCGTTGCAGTACATCCTGCTCGCGGCGCGTCAGTGGCTCGAGCAGGATGTGCGAGCCATCCGTGCCCTCGCTCCAGCTGCCGCGCAGCAGCGGCGCAAGCCGTTCGCGGGGTGGCAGTGGTTTCAGACCGAGCTGCTGGCGGGTCGGCGGTTGTAGCAGCTGGCGCAGGGGCTCGCTCAGCTCGCTCCCCTCATGGTGCAATAATTGGCCAAAGCCCTGTTGTTCCGCCAGCCGCAGGGCCTGATCAAGGTGACGCAGGCAGGCTTCCGTATTGCCCTGGTCCTGGCTCAGGGTTGCCTCCAGGAGAAACAGTTCCAGTTGCAGGCGCAGATTGTGGTCAGCCACGGCCTGCTCATGCAGATTGGCGATTATCTGCCAGGCGGCGCTGTGCTGGCCCAGATGGCGCTGCACCCAGGCATAGGCGAGCCATTCCTCGGGTTGCAGATTCTCGCCGTAGTGACGTCGGCACCAGTGCCACTCCTCCAGCCAAAACAGCACAAAGTCCTCATCCTGTTCACGTAACGCCAGGCGTACACGCCCGGCACCGGCTAAGCGGTAGAGGGAGAATAGCTGGTACTGACGGGCCAGACGGCGGGCCTCATCCCAGCGGATCAGAGCCTGGTGATGCTCGCCCTGGGCTGCGTACAGCTCGGCCTGATGGTGGAATACCCAGGGCAGCCCGGCACAATGCGGAAAAGCCAGGGCCACTCGCTCGGCCTGGTTCAGGCACTGCTGGGCTTGGTCCAACTGGTTCTGTTGCAACAACAGTAGCCCCTGGCCGAGATGGCGAAACAGTATGTAGAAGTTGCGCGGGGCCTTCGCCGCGGGGGTGTTGTCATGGTCGAGCAGACGCTGGCTGGCGGCGTTCAACTGACCTTGGGCCAGCTCGATTTGACCGAGCAGCAGCTGCAGCAGATTGGTGTAGCCGCTGAAACCGAAGCCTTGCAGTTCCTCCAGAGCCAGGGATCCGGCGCGCCGGGCTGCGGTTAACTGCCCGAGAGCGAACAAGCTGCTGGCGCGGTTGAAGTGCAGCACCGAGCTGGCCGCATTGCGTTGCGGGTACTGTTGCAGCGCCTGATTCGCCAGCGTCAGGCCGTATACCAGGTTGCCGCCGAGAAAGGCCAGGCGGCTGCGCAAAAAGGCAATGGTCTGGTGGATGCGTTCGGGGTGGCGGGTCACGCCCTGGCGTAGTAGATTTTGCAGGCGTTGCAGGCAGATGCGCGCACGACTGATGTCATTGGTGACTATGACGATGGATGCTTCGGTGACGGCCAGAGCGAAATGGTCGCTGCCACTCTGCTCGGACTGCTCAGCGAGGAAGTCGACCAGGGTGTTGACTTGCCCTTCGCGCAACAGGTCGAAGCCATGCCGTTCGACGACCGACAGCATCGCATTGAAGTCCCTGGCCCGGCCGAATTGGTAGATAGCCTCCGCGTAACGCAGGTGCTCCAGCAGCCAGGTTGCAGCCTGTAGATGCAATGTGCGTAGTTTCTGTGGGTCGCGTCGGCGCAGGCGCTGATACAGGCTGTTGCGCAAAGCCGGATGGTAGCGGTACGCCAGGCTTTCACCTGGGCACTGTTCAGTAAACAGGTCGGTGCGCTGTAATTGGCGGATCAGTCGGCCTGCCTCGGCGTGACCGCTGAGGTAGCGTGCAAGAGGCTCATCGAAAGCATGCACCACCGAGGTATGCTCGAGAAAGATCAGCAATGATGGAGGCAACGGGTGCAGCAGTTCCTCATTCAGGAATTGCGCCACGTGGGCATGGGTCCTGCGGATGACCGGGCGCAACGTCTGAGGGGTGGCAGAGATGTTTTGTTCCTGGTAAGCGGCGAGCCAGAACAGTACCCCGCTGATCCACCCCTCGCTACCGGCGCGCAGTTGGTAGGCGGTGTCGGCATTCATCGGGACCCCGCGAGCACTGGCCAGCTGGCGGATTTCCTCACTATCCAGCGCCAGTTCTCCGGTATCCAGCACGTACAGCCGGTCGTCCCGGCGCAGGTGGCTTAGCGCAAGATGCGGCATCCCCTCGCTGGCAGCCAGCAGATGGAGGCCTGCAGGGGCGAAGTGCAGCAGTTGGTTGAGATACTGGCAAGCGCGGTCGGCGCGCAGCAACTGCAAGTCGTCGAGGATCAGGGTGAGACGCCCACCATTTCCTTCCAGGTAGTTCAGGATGACGTTCCACAGGCTGTTTTCGGCGCTGCCGAAGCCGGACTGAACAGGTGGCTCCAGACCGAGGGCGGCATGCAGGTGCAGCAGTAGGCTCTGGGGTTGATTATCGGCGGACGTCAGACGTAACCAGGCCCAGTGGCCCGCCAGAGTATCGGCGTACTGGCTGAGCAGGCTGGTTTTACCGTAGCCGAGCGGAGCGCGCAATAGAACCAGGCGGCCAGCCTCGGCATCAGCCTCGGTCAGCTGTTTGAGCAGGCGCGAGCGGACCAACGGCCTGGTTGGCCGCAGTGGCGGGCGCAGCTGATTCCGCTTGACCGGTAGGCTGACCATCTTCCATTCGCTCCAGCTACTGGGTGAGGGTTGGCGCTGGGTGCAGATCCAGGGCGTGGCCGACAAAATCGATGATGTGCTGAGCATAGGTATCGGGCTGGGTACCGCGTTTCCTGTGCTTCCAGCGTTTTACGTACCAGTCCTGAAGCATCGGCTTGATCAGCCCGGCTACCGTGGTGCTATCGTGATCGCGGAACTGACCACTGGCAATGCCCGCTTCCAGCGCATCGACCAGCAGGCGTTCGGTACGCAGCTCCTCAGCAATCGCGACGTCACGGGCCTGCTTATCGAAGAATTTCACCTCCATGAAAGCGAAACTGAACCACAAATGCATGACCTCGGTCAGCAGGACGTGGCGACGAATCAACCCCTGCAGGCGCAACCATGGATCATCGGTCTCGCCCTCCGGTTGTGATTCCAGCACCCGTTCGACGGCGTCTGACACGCCGCCGAGAATCATCCACAGCAGGCTGTTCTTGTTGGCAATGTAGTTGTACAGCGCGCCCATGCTCATGCCTGAGGCCTCACTGAGGTCACGCGTACTCATGGCGTGAAAGCCCTTGCTGGTGCCCAGTTGCAACGCAGCTTCGAGCAGCCGCTGCAGGTTGGCCTCGGCAACCTTGGGCTTCTTCACCCGGATATCCGGCTGGTGCCGCTCGAGAATACGGGCGCAAAGCTGAGCATGGGACAGCTGATACTGCTCGGTAAATGTTTTCAATGAGTTCAAGTGTGTCTCCTCTCGTGCATAAGAAAACACTTGTGTTTTGTTATGTCTATAGATAAAGATAGAGCGCTCGCTCACTTTTTGTCGAATTCCCCGTCGGCACATAGCTTGCCGGGGGCCTGCTCAATAATCGAGGATCTATCATGAATTTTTCCCTGAGCCCGGAACTGGATGCATTGCGGCGCCGTGTCGCAGCCTTTGTCGAGCAGGAAATCCTGCCATTGGAGGCCTCGTCAGCCAATTACGATGCGCATGAGAATATCGAATTGGGCCGCCTTGCCGAGCTGCGTGACAAGGTCAAACAGGCTGGACTCTGGGCACCACAGATGCCGGTGGAGCGGGGTGGTCTGGGCTTGTCGGTGGTAGGCATGGCCGCCTGTTACGAGGAGATGAATCGTTCGATCTTTGGTCCTGCCTGCTTCAACTGCGCCGCCCCGGACGACGGCAACATGATCGTACTCAATAAGGTCGGCAGCGAAGCGCAGAAGGCCCGCTGGCTTCAGCCGCTGATCGAGGGGCGGGTCCGTAGTGCCTTTGCCATGACCGAGCCCGCGCCGGGTGCCGGCTCCGATCCCGCAGGCATGATGCAGACCAGAGCCGAACTGCGTGGCGACACATGGGTGATTACTGGACGCAAATGGTTTATCACCGGCGCCGAGGACGCCGAGCATTTCATTCTGATTGCACGTACCAGTGACGATCCGCGCCGGGGTCTGACTGCGTTCATGTTTCATCGTGACCAGCCGGGCTGGCACATTGAACGGCGCATCCCGATCATGGGGCCGGAGGAGCATGGAGGGCACTGCGAGTTGGTGTTCGACGGCCTGGAAGTCTCACAGGACAATGTATTGATGGGAGTTGGTGACGGCCTCAAGGTTACCCAGATCCGCCTCGGTACAGCACGCCTGACCCACTGCATGCGCTGGCTTGGGCTCGCCCGTCGGGCGATGGAGATCGCCATCGACCGAGTACAAAACCGTGAGGCTTTCGGCAAACCTTTGGCGGCCAAGGAAAGTGTCCAGACCATGCTGGGTGACGTAGCCCTGCAGATTGAGGTGGGACGTCTGTTGACCATGAAGGCCGCCTGGAAGCTGGACCAGGGCGATTTCGCCCGCAAGGAGGTGAGCATGGCCAAGATAGTGGTGGCTGACGTGTTGCATCAGGCGGTGGATATCGCGATCCAGCTCAATGGTGCTCGAGGCTACTCCAAGGACAGCCCGCTGGAGTGGATCTACCGCTACGCGCGCCAGGCGCGCCTCGTCGATGGTGCGTCCGAGGTGCACAAGATGGTGCTGGCCAATCATTTGTTGCAGGACGGTCGCGACTTCTGGCAATGGGGGTGACAGTGAGCAATATAACGGGTCAACAGCCGGTCCTGGAGCATTGGCTGGCAGAGCAGGCCGCGGCCTGCAGCGCGCAGCTGCTGGCTCAGCACAAGCTGTCGGGCGGTGCGATTCAAGAGAATTGGGCGCTGGATGTGCGCTTCGAGGGTGGCCCGCATGCCGGCGTTCAGCAACTGGTGCTGCGCAGCGATGCACCTTCGGCTGTGGCG